>CALKCV010000523.1 GCA_938083405.1 uncultured Microcoleaceae cyanobacterium
GAGAAGTGGAAGGATTTACGGGAAATCCGGCACCGTTGTTGCTGTTCGAACCAGGGGCTTATAAGTTTAATGGAATAGAAGTGCAGGGGATTAGCACTGATAAAGATAGAGAAGGGGGACGGAGGTTTGGGACGAACGTTGCTTGGGTGTGGAAGCAGGCGGGAATTAAAATCGTGCATTTGGGAGGTCTTGCCAGCGCGATCGATATCGAACAAAAGATCTCGATCGGCCGTCCGGATCTCGCGTTAATTCCCGTGGGCGGCGGTCCGAAAGCTTATACTCCCCAAGAAGCAAAAGATGCTTTAAAAATGCTGAATCCAAAGATAACTATTCCGACCCATTATCGCACGGAGGCGGCGGACCCGGCAACCTGCGATATCGCGGCGGTGGATGAGTTTCTGACTTTAGTTGATGGCATCCCAGTGAGGAATGCAGGTGGGGATACGATCGCTTTAAGTCCGACAGATTTACCGAACGAGGGTTCGGTTATCGAGGTTTTGAGTTACAATTTTGGCGACGGCGTTTCCGCCCAACAATAAAGTTTGGTTTGGGGCGATCGTCAAAAATGGGGTAATTGGCGCATTAACCTTGTAGAGTTAAGATCGTCCAGGTTTCTTTTACGCGATGGAGACTTTTAAAGAGTATCAAGAGTTAAATAAGATGTGGAAGCTCGCTCAAGCATCTTGGAGGATTTGGGAAGAGAATATCGAAGCGAAAAACTTGAATTTATCCTTAAAAAAGAACAGAAAACAACTTTAATATCGCTGGTAAAGCGATCAGGTTTAGAGATTTGACAGATGGCAATTAGTTGAGTTATCTGTCAATTATTTTCGTTAACTTGAATACAATTTAGGAAACGCAAACTATGGAAGCTGAGAACCTCAAAGGACAAATTTTAGAATTAGTAAAAAAATATTACCAAACGGCTCATCAAAAGTCTGGTTTTGAACCAGGTAAAAGTCGAATTAATTACTCAGGAAGAGTTTATGACCATCAAGAATTGGTTAATTTAGTAGATTCTTCCCTAGATTTTTGGTTGACCGCAGGGCCTTATGGAAACAAGTTTGAGTCTAAAATGCGCGATTTTTTCAGCAGTAAAGACTTTTCGCTTGTCAATTCTGGTTCGTCGGCCAATCGATTGATGGTAAGCACTATTTGTTCCCCCGAACTAAAATCCCAAAAGGATGCTCAGTTACAACCTTTAGAACCAGGCGATGAAGTCATTACTCCGGCTGTAACCTTTCCCACCACTTTAGCCCCGATTATTCAAAATCGCTTAATACCTGTTTTTGTGGATTGCGAAGTGGGCACATACAACATTAATCCCTATCTGATTGAGGATGCCGTTGGACCCAGGACAAAAGCTATTTTTATTCCTCATACTGTTGGTAATCCTTGTAACATGGAGATTATTATGGATGTAGCCCAACGTCACAATCTCTGGGTATTAGAAGATAGCTGCGATGCTTTAGGGGCAACTTTTGATGGTAGTTTGGTTGGTACTTTTGGACAAATGGCATCCTTGAGCTTTTATCCAGCGCATCACATGACAATGGGTGAAGGGGGAGGCGTTGTTATTAACGAAGGTCGTCTGAAAAAAACGGTGCGCTCTTTACGGGACTGGGGCCGAAGTTGCTGGTGTCCTCCAGGAGTATCTGATAGTTGTGGCAAAAGGTTTAATTGGGAATTGGGCGAACTACCGTTTGGGTACGACCATAAGTACATTTATTCCAACATTGGCTATAACTTGAAAGTTACTGATATGCAGGCTGCTATTGGTACGGCCCAAATAGAGAAGCTTCCACAGTTCGTTGAGAAAAGGCGTCACAATTTTTGGCGGCTGTTTGAAGGCTTAAAACCTCTCCAAGAATACCTAATTTTACCCAAAATTGATTCTAGGGCTAACCCTTCACCATATGCTTTTCCTGTTACTCTGAAGGAAGGAATAAACCGTCGATCGCTCGTTCAACACTTGGAGGCTCACCAGATTGAAACTAGATTAGTTTTTGGGGGGAATATACTCAAACAACCTGGATTCATGAATATCGAACGTAGAGTTAGCGGCACTTTAGAAGAATCAGATGCAATTATGAATCGCACGCTTTTTACTGGTGTTTTTCCTGGATTAACTGATGAAATGATAGATTATGTCATCGATCGGTTTACTGTTTTCTTCAAAAAATAGTGCGTTAACTCGTTAGTCATTCTTTTGTCATCTAAATAATGGTAAATACTGCCCAAACTGTTGTCGAGCAAGATTTAGAGTACATCTGCACTAACCTGAAAGAAGAGATGTCTTGCTTGGCAGGAAAAAAAATGTTGATAACCGGGGGTGCAGGTTTTTTAGGTTATTACTTGATTCAATCGGCTTTATTCTGGAATCAGTCTGTAGAAAAGTCTCGCAAAATAGATTTGACAGCGTACGACAATTACATCCGTGGCGTACCCAGTTGGTTAACCGATCTAGAACGAAGCAGTTTTACTTTAGTCAAGCACGATGTTACCAAACCGCTGCCTAGTAATATTGATGATTTTCAGTACATAATTCACGCAGCGTCAATAGCTTCTCCTACTTACTACCGTCAGTATCCTATTGAAACTATGGATGCTAATGTCAATGGGCTAAGGTTTTTGTTGGAATATTGCGAACGACAAACGCGGAAGCCTCAACCAGTGGAAGGTTTCCTCTTTTATTCGACTAGCGAAATTTACGGCGACCCCACTCCAGAAAATATTCCTACCCCGGAAACCTACAGAGGAAATGTTTCTACTACTGGTCCGAGGGCTTGTTATGATGAATCTAAACGCTATGGTGAAACTCTGTGCGTCAATTTTGCGCGGCAGTACAATTTGCCTATTAAAATAGCCCGTCCCTTTAATAATTATGGTCCTGGGTTAAAAATTACTGATAAAAGGGTAATTCCAGATTTCGCTGGCGATATCCTGGCGGGTAAGGATATTGTGATGCTTTCTGATGGTTCTCCCACTAGGACTTTTTGTTATGTCGCTGACGCAATTGTTGGCTACTACAAGATTTTAACTAAGGGTAAGCAAGGAGAAGCTTACAACATCGGTGTGGAAAAACCAGAAATTTCTATGCTCGATTTGGCAAATAAAATTGTGGGGCTAGCAGGGGATTTATTCAATTATTCTGGTAAAGTTGTTCGTCAAGCTAGTGCCGACCAAAATTACTTGGTTGATAACCCTAACCGTCGTTGTCCTGTCATTGCTAAAGCTAGAAACGATTTGGGATACAATCCTGGTATCTCTCTGGATGAAGGACTAAAAAGGTCGTTGATCTGGTATCAGGGTAATTCAGAGGCACCGGAGGCATAAATGAAAGTTTCTACGATCGGCACGGGATATGTAGGCCTAGTATCTGGAGTTTGCCTGGCAGAAAAGGGGCATTCGGTTATTTGTGTGGATATTGACCGAGATAAGGTTAATTTAATCAATCGGGGCATTCCGCCAATATATGAGAAGGGTCTAAAGGAGTTGTTGGCAAAAAATGTTGGTACTGCCTTAAAAGCTACAACTGACCTGGAGCAAGCAGTACGAGAAACAGATATTTCCATCGTTGCTGTTGGGACGCCTTTTGATGGCCAGGAAATTGACTTGCGTTATGTCAAGCAAGTCTCTTATGAAATAGGAAAAGCTTTGAGGGCTAAAAATTCTTATCATTTAGTTGTCGTCAAAAGTACGGTCGTGCCAGGTACTACTGAAACTGTGGTGTTACCCATACTGGAGGATGCTTCTGGCAAAAAAGCAGGGGTTAATTTTGGGGTGGGCATGAATCCTGAATTTTTGAGGGAGGGCGAAGCTATTGAAGATTTTATGCATCCAGATAGAATTGTTTTAGGTGGAATTGATGCTCGAAGCATTGGCTTGTTGGAGGACTTGTACCGAGTCTTTGAAAACGCGGATAAGTTAACTACAAATTGCACTACTGCTGAAACGATCAAGTACGCTGCTAATTCTTTACTAGCTACTATGATTTCCTTTTCTAACGAAATAGGCAATCTTTGCAGTGCTGTTGGCGGTGTTGATGTCGTTGAGGTGATGCAAGGCGTTCATCTCGATAAACGCTTTAGTCCATTTACGGCTAGTGGCGATCGCATTACTCCTGGCTTTCTGAGCTACTTGGAAGCCGGCTGTGGTTTTGGTGGTAGTTGCTTGCCTAAAGATTTGAAGGCTTTAACTGCTTATGCTCGCAAACTGGGCGATCGGATGGAAATTCTGGAGGCTGCGATTAGAGTCAATGTTGCTCAACCTCAGAAGGTTGTGGATTTGTTGAAAAAGCATTTTCCGAAGATTGAGGGCATAAGGGTCAGTGTTTTGGGTATAGCCTTTAAACCGGGCACCGATGACATCCGAGAGTCTCCAGCGATTTCTGTTATTGAATCTCTGTTAAGTCAAGGGGCCATAGTTAAGCTCTATGACCCTTATGCTCAAAAGGAGGCCCAAAAGTATTTCAGCCAAAATAAATTGCTATTTTGCAACGATCTAACCGATGCTTTAGATGGTGTAGAGGCAGCGATAATCATCACTCGGTGGTCTGAGTTTGAGGCTATCCCAAGGTTATTAGCCGATCGGGAGAATCCACCAATTGTAGTTGATGGACGACGAATGTTGGATAAACACAGCGTTTCTATTTATGAGGGAATAGGCTTGTAAAAGTCAAAATATTGAACCCATGAGACAAACAATTTTGGTTACTGGGGCCACAGGATTTGTGGGAAGTCATTTGGTTAGGCAACTCCTGAATAAAGGCGATCGAGTTATTATTCTCAAGCGTAGTTTTTCTGACACTAGAAGGATTGAGGATTGCCTGTCCCAGATAACTGCTTATGACATAGATCGGTGCAACATAGAAAAGCCGTTTCAAGATTTTGAAAAAATTGATGCAGTAGTTCACACGGCAACGGCTACTGGTCGCCGTCAAGAGAGTCTTATAGAAATATTTGAGGCTAATACTGCATTTCCTTTAAGTTTGTTAAAGGCAGCTAAGGATTACCAGACCAAAACTTTTATTAACACGGATACTTATGTTAATAAAAGCAAGGTATTATATGAAGGATTAGAGAGCTACTCTCTTTCAAAAAAGCATTTCCAGCAGTGGGGAAAACAAATTGCGATCGTCGATCGAATAGAGTTTTTCAATGTTAGATTAGAATACGTTTTCGGTCCGGGAGATCATCGTAACAAACTAATATCTTACGCGAGCCAGCAGTTTTTAAGCAATGCCTCTGAGTTACAGTTTACTTCTGGGGAACAGCAACGAGATTTTATTCATGTTGAGGATGTAGTTTTGGCGTATCTTTTGCTGCTGGAAAAAGAATCCGATCCGTCGCAATATTATCAAGAATATGAGGTGGGAACCGGTAAAGCAACTTCATTGCGACAACTACTAGAAATGCTGAAAGAATTGATGCAAGTTCGAACGGAATTAAAATTTGGTTCTTTACCTCAACGTCAGGGTGAAATTATGTTTTCTCAGGCGGACACTAAAGCTATTGAAGCAATTGGTTGGCATCCAGCTAAAAGTTTAAAAGAACGTTTGATGGAAACTATTGAAGGCGAAAAAAGACTCAAAGAGCAAGGGGGCTGAGGCCATCGCTATTTGTAACCAAATTGCTGGTAAAATACTACTAGCGCCACGCAGCTAAAATTGTCGGTCAAGAAACCCGGTTTTTTGAAAAAACCGGGTTTCTGAGATACCTTAAGTAACAGCGCAAAATTAATTGCATACCGAACAGACATGCCGGTCTGTTCTACTCAAAAGAGGCTTTGGGAAACAGCAATGGAACAGACAAGATGTCTGTTCTACGCAATTGCTGATAAAATATTACAATTGTCGAACTTTATC
>CALKCV010000524.1 GCA_938083405.1 uncultured Microcoleaceae cyanobacterium
CACGACATTTAATCGTTATAATACAAAGCAATTAGTTATGACATTAGAAACAATTAGTCAAACTCAATCGAGCGAGTCGGGGTTGCGAGTATTGCACCTGGCAGGTTCTCGCGTCTCGGAATTTTACTACAACCTATCAACCATCTACGCCAAAGAAGCGGTGCAACCCACAGGCACTATTTGTTACTACGCAGCGGTGTCCCCCGACGGTTTTTGGCAATTAGGTACGTCCATAGACAGTTTATCGGAAAAAATGTCGCTCCAGGAGGCGATCGCCAAGCTACCCGAAGTCGATGTAGTAGTACCGCATATGTTCTGTTTCCCCGGCATGACCAGTTTCCGAGGATTATTCGAGGACGTACTCGGCCTGCCGGTAGTGGGTTCGCCATCTGGCTGTACGGCCTTGGCAACCAATAAGGCGCAAACCAGAAGCGTAGTATCTGCCTCCGGGGTTCGCGTCGCCAAAGCACAATTAGTGCGTCGGGGGGATACGGTCGCGATGGAACCGCCATTTATCGTAAAACCGAACTCGGAAGACAACTCTTTAGGCGTGACCTTGGTTTGGAACTCGAATGAGATAGCCGAAGCCTTGGCAGTGGGGTTCGAACAGGACGAGACTTTGTTGGTGGAAGATTACATTCCAGGACGGGAGTTGCGCGTGGGGGTAGTGGAACGCGGGGGGAAATTATCGGTGTTGCCGGCGATCGAATATTTGGTCTCGCAAGAACACCCCATTAGAACTGTAGATGATAAGTTAGAACTCACGTCCGAGGGAATGCCAAGCTCGCAACCGAAAAAACCTGCGGCTAAGGTGGTTTGCCCGGCCGATGTGGAGCCAGAGTTATTCGAGAAACTCGCCCTGGCGGCAAAGCTCACGCATCTAGCTCTGGGCTGTCGCGATTATTCTTTGTACGATTTCCGAGTCCATGCAGAAACCAACGAACCTTATCTGCTGGAGGCCGGGTTATTTTGGTCTTTTGGTAAGATTAGTATGATTTCGCGGATGCTCCAGGCTGACGGGCAAAGTTTGGAGGAAGTCGCGTTAGAGTTATGGAGTGGGGCGGCCAGACGGACTCGGGTGGCTTGCGGATCGTTGTTTAAGTATGCCTAAATAAGCACTATTCAAATCTGAAGGCTGTATGTTATCAAGCAAAAAAATTTCAGACAATTATCCGATTTTAGGGATCGTCGGTTGCGGCAATATTGGAGGGCGACAAGCGGCTAATTTTCTAGCACGGGGCTACTCGGTGTATGTCTTCGACATCGATCGCGAGCGGGCGGCGAAGCTAAAGTCTATAGGCGCGCGCGTTACCAATAGTTGTGCCGAACTGGCGAAATGTTCGGAGGTAATCTTTACTTCCCTGCCTACTCCCGCAGACGTTATCGCAGCCGTGCTGGAGGGGGAAGACAATCTCTCTCAAGAAGTGCGAGAAGGAAGCATTTATATCGATCTAACTACTAACTCTCCAGAAACGGTTCTCAGACTTCATAAAGCAATGAAAAAACTGGGGGTTGAGATGTTGGATGCGCCCTTTAACGATCGCCCAGTTGGCATTACTGGCAAAGAAGATATGGGTTTAGCAGTTTTAGCCAGCGGTTCGAGGGAAACCTTCGATCGCGTCGAACCGATACTCCAACTTGCGGCCGAGCGGGTTCTCTACTGCGGGGAAATAAGCTCGGGTACTCGATGCAAGCTCATCCACAATGCGGTCAACGCGATCGCGGTTCAAGCTACAACCGAAGGAATTACCTTGGGTTTGACCGAAGGCATTCCTCTAGAAACATTATGGGACGTTCTGCGCTTAGGAGCCTTTGCTCGGAACCCCGGAGATATTCATGGCTTGCCTCACTATTGGTTCTCGCGACGTTGCGACGACCCCTCCCAACACCCTGCCTTTACCGTCAAATTATTGCATAAAGACCTGCGACTCGCTTTAGCTATGGCAAACAAGCGCGATCTCCAGTTTCCTCACTTAAGCTTAACTGTAAAAGACTATGAAGAAGCAGAACGACGGGACTGGAGTCACTATGCAACTACCAAAGTTCGCTGCCTGCAAGAAGAGCGTTCGAGAGTAGAAGCCAAAGGGAATTTATCGGTAACTAGCAATACTGACCAAAAAACGAGAGGGCTTGCTTTTCAGGAAAATAGTAAGTTCTCTTTTTATGCAGTATTAATGCTAGTGCTAGCGAGCAACCTCTTGCAATTGGGGTTACACTGGGTCTTAGGCAGTCATCATTGATTTTGAGAATCTTTGGGGCTTGCGCCGGGAGCGAACTATGGGACAATATTAGCGTTTAACGTCCGTGAAGGAGCTCTTGACCATTGGGCATCGATCTGCGCAGCTATGTTTTTCTCGACAATTTGCAGCCCCAACACGCGGCCTACATCGGGACTGTAGCCCTGGGCTTCTTGCCTCTGCCCGGGGATACCTCTCTCTGGATTGAAATTTCCCCGGGTATTGAAATCAACCGCATTACCGACGTGGCCCTTAAATCTAATTCGGTTCGCCCGGGGGTGCAGTTTGTCGAGCGACTTTACGGTTTATTGGAAATTCATTCCAGTCGCCAAGGGGATACTCGCTCTGCGGGTAAGGCCATTCTTCAGTCTTTGGGAGTTAAGGAAAGCGATCGCCTCAAACCCCGCGTCATTTCCAGTCAGATTATCCGCAATATCGATTCCCACCAAGCACAACTGATCAATCGCACCCGTCGGGGCCAATTGCTTCTGGGGGGACAAACTCTCTACGTTCTAGAAGTTCAACCGGCAGCTTATGCGGCCCTTGCTGCCAACGAAGCCGAAAAGGCTGCTTTAATTAATATTTTGCAGGTTCAGGCCATCGGTAGTTTTGGACGTCTCTATTTGGGAGGGGAAGAACGGGACATCTTAGCAGGTTCTCAAGCTGCCCTTACGGCCATTGAAAGCGTCTCTGGCCGCGAACATCGAGATAGCAAAGGCTCGGAATAACTGGAAACAGGCAGTAGCCGCGTTCAAATCTTTTAGATTTGAGCTAAATGCTCCTTCTCCAAGTCGCTATCCTGTCTTGTAAGATAATAGGATTACATACCCATAGGGGCGATCCATTTCGGGAGCAGGGGTCGGTGGTGTAGTTATAGATTACCGGAGTAAATTTACAATGCCTAAAAAACTTAAATTAATGGTAGTTGATGATGAAACTAATAACTTGGATTTGCTGTACAGAACTTTTAGGCGTAAATTCCAAGTTTTTAGAGCTGATAGTGCTGCCCAAGCTTTAGAAATTCTCGATAATGAAGGGGAAATGGCTGCTATCATTTCCGACCAAAGTATGCCGGAAATGACTGGTATCGAACTATTTTGCAATACCTATTCTAGCTTTCCCAATACCATTCGCATTCTCTTAACTGGATACAGCGAAGAGCAAATAGAAGAGGAAGAGGATAGAATTAAAGAAGCTAATATTTTTAAATGCATTACTAAGCCTTTTTCTCCGAGAGAGCTTCAAGCTATTGTTGAAGAATCAGTCTCATTATATAGCAATAATCAATCAACCGATACCGACTCTCCAGAAAATTGAAATATCGCGGGATATTTGGGAATCAAAACTTAAACCTCTATCCCACTTTAGCATCTGAAAAGGACGACGAAATAGCTCGCTCGTTATCTATTTTTCGGGTCGTTTATTACTAATAACAGTTAAGAAGATCGAGCAAGAAAATAGAGCAAGACTTAGTTTAGAGGGCAGAATAATTTAGCTCGATATACGTTAACCAACTGGGCAGAAAAGGCTGAAAAAATTTAGGAAGAATAGCCTATTTTTGTGGATTTGTCAATGAAAGTAAATTACCGCCACGAGCGTCGTGGCGGTAATTAACATATTAAGAAGAGAAATTTTATT
>CALKCV010000525.1 GCA_938083405.1 uncultured Microcoleaceae cyanobacterium
GTTATAAACCCAGGCAGTTTCCCTATTTTTGGCTTTCATTTCTGCCATTTCGTTAATGGTTTGCAGGGTATAATAACCCCGGGATATTATAACTGGTACGGGCTGACTTCTTAACCATTTTTGCCAGTCATCTGCCAGGGTTTTTTGAGGTTTATTGCCGATTTTGTATTGATGTGGTTTGCCTATTTCGGGATTGTCGAATGGGTTAAAAATAGGTTCTATTCCCTGCTGTTTTTTGGCATCCATCCACTCTAATATTTTCCACAAACTATTCCTTCCTTGACAGAGGAAATAACGATAAAAAGAAGGCGATCGCCCGTATTCGTCTTCCCCAGAAGTTACGACGGAAACTACGGACCAGTCCCCATCTTTTTCCCCTAAAATTACCCGCCCAACGAAAGTGGGGTCTTGACTGCGACGATCTTTAGCAACCTCGAAGGATTTATTAGCAATAGCTCTTTCGATACTGTTGGGAATTTGCGCTAAGGTTAAGTTCATATATTCCCCTACTTTATAACCGCGCGATCGCCATTGACCGTCGGGCATTTTTTCGGGAATTATCCCCGTACTAAATTCGTGGATTTCTATAGTTTCCATTTGCTTGTTAGTTGTTAGTTGGAACGTAGAACAGGCGTCTCGCCTGTTATCCGCGTAGAACAGGCGTCTCGCCTGTTATCCGCGTAGAACAGGCGTCTCGCCTGTTATCTAGCAATTATTGAATCTCCGCTGGAATACCCGGAACGATCCTGAACCCGCCCCCCTTGTAAAGGGGGGAGCAAGAAAAATGCAAACAAAGTCCCCCCGTATCCCAAAGGTGGGATTTAGGGGAGATAAAATATTGTACTTCACCAATTCTTAAATTACTCTAATTATTAATTATTAATTATTAATTATTAATTGTTAATCCCATTTTCTTGCCTTTACTCAACCAGTATAACGGAGAAATCATACCATAAGGTCGCCACTTAAGGGGTTCCCGCAAGACCGAGTGGGGACTGCCCAACTCGTCCGCGCGATTTGGACGGGGGTCGTTCCTGTGCAAGACGCCAAAAGTTGATATAGCATAAAATTGCAAGTTTTTGTAAGGAATTCGGCGGCGTAAAATGCTCGTAGTTCTCGGCAAATGCAGTTTAAATATGTCCAATTCCGGATCGAGACGACCGGGCCAAATTTCCCCTCTTTCGCATTTGCTCATTGCCACTGCCAGTCGCAAATCTTGGGTGCGATCGCGCTCGTCCATTAAATTAATAAATCTCTCGATTACTCTTGCGTAAAATAAGTCGCTGCCCGCTTCCCATTTATGAAAAAGTATCAAGCAACCAACGACATCTTTTATCAGAGATTCATCGAGGAATTCTTGATGCAAAGGATTAGAAACTCCGGCGGTTAATTCGTTAAATATTTCCCCTGGATAATCTCTCATTACTAAGTTAATTTTTTCTGGCATTTGCCACCATTGGCGTTTGATATCTATTTCAAAAGAATAGAGGGGCAAGTCGTAAAAACTTTTAATTTTTACCCCGTCGATAATTGTCGGTTCTAAAGATGCTCCATTAAGGATAATTGTTTCTGCTTTAGCGGCGATTTTTTTCGCATCCTCAGTAATGCCGGTAATTCTAAATTTAGAATTAGTGCGATCCGGCCAATATGCCAGTCCTGCTAAATAAGTTGTTTTTCCCGCCCCGGTGGGACCGATAACATAAATGTTTCCCATTTTTCCTTCGATCGTTGGTTTGTAGCAAGCACGAAGAATGCTCGAATCAATATTTTAAAGCATTATAGCAATCCTCCACCTAGTTCGTAGCGATCGCCTAGTTCGTAGCGATCGCCTAGTTCGTAGTAATCGCTTTAGCGATTTATAGATATTAATCGCTAAAGCGATCGCTAGGAACTCACGTTACTAATTATCAAATAACAGAAAATCTATTGTTTTGGTGGCTAAAAAAGCGATATTTTCAAACCAGCAATGATACATTAACTATCTCTGAATTATTGCCCGGTTGGGAACTGCCGATCGCTTTGTGGGGGGCGATGTCTTTAGGATTAAAGTCGTTACTAAGTACCCGTGCAAAATTAATTAGACATCTGGAACAGGCGAGACGCCTGTTCTACGAACTGGCAATACGGCCATCATCCCCTGCTGGCTGCCTCCCAAACACCGCGTCCCACCCGATCTGTGTAAAGTTTTATTACAAAAACGGCAATTTAGCGTAAAAAACCCCCTTCTTCTCCCAACAGAAATAATACAAGGGTGCAAATTAGCCTTGCCCAGGCCCGCTAACGTCCGCCAACAACAAAAACCATGACAGCTACTACCATCAAACCAATGACCGCCATTTACACCCACAGACTGGCCGCCATAGAAGATGCGGGGGCGATCGCTCCTCTCTGGGCCGCCTTTGCCGAAGAACGGGCCGCCGCTGACCCCTCAATGGTCCTCAAACCTAATTTCGACTTCGAAAAATACGTTGCCCATCAACTTAAGAAACCCCTCTCCTATTGCTTCGTTTTAGAATACCAAACCCGCAACTCTCCTGAAATAGTTGGCTGTCTTTTTATTTATTTCTACGATGAAGCGCCGCCGCCGATGTTACCAATAGAAATGTTAGAAGAACACGAACTAGAAAATCCTTTTATGACCCGGCGAGTGGGTTCGGTTTTAGGAATGTACGTCGAACCAGAACACCGCCAACCGGAAGCCATTCAATTAATCGCAAATGCCGGCATTGAGAAAGCAGAAGAAATGCAAGTTAGCGATATAGATTTATTAATTGCGGCGGACCAAACGGGCATACAAGCATTATTAAAAAGGGCTGGTTTTACCCAAGCAGCAGTTCAATTTAGCAAGCATTATCAAGTACCCAAAGATGCAGAATTGCCAACCCTGCATCTACCCCATCCCGAATTAGATTTACCCGAACCTCCTACCCCCGGTGCGATGCCCTTGCGAGACCCGAAAACTAGCGAACTTGTTTATAATATTCAAGGAGAACCAGTCTTTATTTGTCCCCTTACCAACGACGCTGGAGAACTATTAAAAACTGTTGATGGTTTGCCTATTTATCCGACTCCACTGCGAGACCCGCAAACGGATAGTTGGGTATTCGATCGGTCGGGTCAATTAGTTGTTTGTCCGGTTTTGCTGGACGAACAGGGCGATATTTTTCAATGCCTCGGCATCCCTCAATTTCGTCCGCCATTATATGAATTTGTCGGAGGCAAACTTTGTTTGAAACGAGATGAATACCGTGCTGTTTTGTTCTCTGATGTGGAACGGGATAAAGAGGGTAAAATAATCCGCAACCCCCAAGGTCAACCGGTTTTTCAGCAAAACCAAATAACGTAGAACAGGCGAGACGCCTGTTTCCCCATTTTTTATTAAAAAAGGTCGGTGCAGAATTATCGTAAGAGATAAGACGGACCGACCTTTTAATTAAATATTAAAAATTGAGAATTAAAAGTAGGAAAATTTATGAAATAGAATAGGCAGTTTGCAGGGCCCAGACGATCAGGAAGGCGATCGCCCCCAAGACTAGGACGGCAGAGATAGCGATCGCTACCGGGCTATCGGCCCCTTTAAATTTCATAATTCCACGGTTTAGGTCTGACATGGCTCGTTTCTCCTTCAAACAAAATCTCCATCCGATTGTAGCGAAAGAAATTGGTTTCTGTCCGTTGCGGCGATCGCTGCGGGCCGGAAATAATTCTAAGACTGGGGCAAAGGGTTAGGGGCAGAAAATTTGCTTTTTGCTATGCTACAGATATTCAAAAAGCGCTAAGGGGGAAAATAAAGATGGCAGGGGTATGCAAACTGGACATCAACGAGACTGCCGAAGAGCTAAAAAAGCTATTAACCCACCAAAAAACAGCGGGCGGTTTTCAAAAAATCCAAGCCCTGTATTTGTTAAAAATAGCTCAGGTAAAAACGGTCAAGGAATTGGCTGTTACCTTGGGAGTGAACCGGATAACGGTCCAACGTTGGTTGAAACAATACCGGGCCGATGGAATAGCGGGGCTGTTGAAGGCCAAGCAAGGCGGGGGACGCAAACCGGCTATTCCCCCAGAGGTGCAGGAGAGCTTGCAAAAGCAACTCGACGACCCGAACAATAGCTTTAGGACCTACGGAGATATTCAAAAGTGGTTGCTTGATGAGTACGATCTTAACGTATCTTACAAAGCTGTTTACTCCACAGTGCGATACAACCTAAAAGGAAAACCGAAAAAAAATAAATAAACCAGACGGGAAAGCATCTATCGTTTTAATAAATAAAAAGTAAGCGCGACAGTAAATTGGCGCGAAGATTAGGAAAATCGAAACTATGCTACCAATACCATCTCATTTCGATGGGGAAAAAGTAGGGTCCGTTTGGCGAGTGCCTTACCAAGAAAGGGCGACGGAAGCCGAAGTCTGGGCAAAACAACAGGATATCTCCCCTTCGTCAACGGAGAAAAGTCGTATTTGCCTGCTAATAATCGACGTCCAGAACACTTTCCACTATAGAGCATTGCAATTACCCTAAATCCCTATTACAATACCAACGCCCTCAAGAAAAAATATCATTCGTAGGTTGGGTGCAGCGAGCGCGAAACCCAACATTAGGAGTGTTCGTTTCGCTGCCCGGAGCCCGACCTACAAGAAAATGGCGAAGGTATTGTATTAGGAATGGGGATTCAATAATTTTTCAAAAAGACGACGAGTGCGTAAAGCTGTCTGGTTCGCGCAGCGTGCCGGACAGCTTTACGTCCCGCGCGTCTCCTCTCAAGCGCTTATTCGCATTTTATTAAATCCTCATTCCTAACATTCTTGAGCTCCAGCCAGTGTCAACGATCGCTCGCTGGTTCGACTATTA
The DNA here is from genome assembly GCA_938083405.1 of uncultured Microcoleaceae cyanobacterium. Taxonomy (GTDB): domain Bacteria; phylum Cyanobacteriota; class Cyanobacteriia; order Cyanobacteriales; family Microcoleaceae; genus CALKCV01. The sequence goes on from CALKCV010000525.1 coordinate 4,851, forward strand.
GCCCTTTGCTTCGTTAAAAACAGTCCCAGAGTCCGGGGCTCGAACTTTAATTAAAAATCAAAAATTGAGTCTCGTACTACATCCAACGGACCAATCCTGTTACAAATGAGTCCCAGGCAGGGGCTTTTTTGTTCTCAGAAAGCCAAAACGCAAGTAATAGCAAGCTTTTGGTGACTTTTGTGAAAAAATATTCCCCAACCCCTTGACAGTTTTGTAATATGCGTGTAGTATAAAGAGAGTGAAGGGGAAAGATCCCAAAAGCAAAATCCTGGGGGCTAAAAATCGAATATTGAAAACTGAATAAATAAAAGACCATATTACATTCGATCGGTTGCTGACAAAGGCGGTTAGATGGCAGTAGCAGACAGCCCGTTGGCTTGCCATACTACAAAATCAACCCTCCATAAGTCGCAATTTCCCCTATTTCAATATTGAGGGGCTGTAGCTCAGTTGGTCAGAGCAGTGTCCTGTCACGGCAAAGGTCGCGGGTTCAACTCCCGTCAGCCCCGCTCAATTATCGCTTTAGAATGCCCCATCGTCTAGGGACCAAGGACTTCCGACTTTCTATCGGAAAATAGGGGTAATATCATTTTCCCAATTGGGAACATTGTTAATTGTTAATTGTCAATTGGGAAAATGATATTACCAGCCAACAGAGCGAAACTATGCAATGCGAACTATGCGATCGCCAGGTGGAGCGTTTGAGCGTGCATCACCTGGTGCCGAGACAATACAGCAAGCGGAAAAAAACGGAAATCGGACCAACCGCTAATATCTGTTCTGCCTGCCATCGGCAAATCCACGCCCTCTTTGACAATAAGCGTTTGGGCGAAGAACTCAACGCTATTGAAAAATTGAGGCAGCAACCGCAAATGCAGAAATTTCTCGCCTGGGTGAAGAAGCAAAACCCCCAGAAACGAGTGAGCGTGCATCGGCCAAAATAGAAACAGTTAATAGCAATATTAACCCCTCTGAGCATCTATTTTATTATTTTGCCTGGCTCGTATTGCCGACAAGCAGAAAAACCAGTATGCCTCCATAGCGAGCGTGGAGTAGAGCAGCATCCTTCTAAGATGACGGTCCCAGGTTCAAATCCTGGTGGAGGCGTTGGCAATATTTTTGTAACTGATAAAGGAGGTTTATTGTGTAATTTGGATTTAGGAAACTAAAAGAGCGATGTTGCATCCGCAACGCGGGGCGCGTTCGCCTATTGCGCGTCCAAACTTTCGGAGCTTACATACATTGTACGAGAGGAATTGTAACCGTGGCTTCGACAAGAGCGAGGCAGCGAAAGGGACGAGTAAAAGCTGAGAACTGGAGGAGGTCGGCTTGGAAGTAGCCATCCTTTAAAAAGTGTGTCGCAACTTACTTAGGGAGTTTTTGCTTGAAGTCTTTTGCTTTGCTCCGATAACTTACGCGCACCAGTAGCGATCGCCTAACAATTAACAATTAATAATTATAGCAATTATTGAATTTCCCGAGGTACGATATCTCGATCCCCCCCAGCACCCCTTTTTAAGGGGGGAGCAAGAGCGAGTAAAAGCCCCCCGAAACTGGCTATGCCTTTGGGGGGATCCTTCTGGGAGAACATCACCGATTTAATAATTGCTATAACAATTAATAATTAACAATTAATAATTAACAACTAACAATTAAGGTTTTTCCCATGAAAAAGGAGAGGGTTTAAAGCTTAATTGTTAATTTTTTGATAACTTTTTCTAATGGGGCATTCAGCTATGATGAAACTAACAACGCGCTCTTATGGGGGCGAAAGCGATTTAGGGGCGATCGCCGAAATGTTGCGCCAGTGCGAAGAGAGCGATCGCTTAGATGAGTGGATTTTTCTGTCCGATTTGCGACAGCGATTTGATGCCCCCTCCAGTAAAGGCATTCGCGATGTCCAACTTTGGCTCGATCGCGACGAGTTGGTCGCGATCTCTGAGCTATCGGTCCCAGAGTTAGGAGAGGCGATCGATGGTTTTTTGTGGTTTCGGGTGCGTCCCACCGCCAGAAAGCAAGGTATAGAAGAGCAGATTATTGAACGGGTCGAGAGACGAATGAGGGAATTAGTCCGCAAAAGTAACTCCTCGCTGAAGCTGTTTTCCGAAGCGCGCGATCGGCAAAAGTCGAGGGTCGCTTTGTTAGAAAGCAGCGGTTTTGTCCCCTGCCGTTATTTTTATAGAATGGAGCGATCGCTCCTCGAACCCTTGGAGGAAGCAGAATTGCCGGAGGGGTTTAAGCTGCGATCGGTACCGGAATTGGGGGGATATGAAAACAGACAGCTAACCCGCGCTTCGGTGGAGATGTTCAACCAGACTTTTATCGACCATTGGAATCATCACCAATTAACCGTTGAAGTATTGCAAACGGAACTGGATAACCCCAATTACAGACCGGACTTGGATTTAATAGCGGTTGCCGGCGACGGTACGTTGGCGGGATTTTGTTACTGTTTCATCCACCAAGAAAACAACGATCGCTGCGGACTCCTTGAGGGTTTTATTTCTGCCCTTGGCACTCGGCGAGGTTTTCGGCGGCAGGGGTTGGGGCGGGCGATGTTGCTGGCGGGGATGCAGCAACTCAAAGCGGCGGGAATGGAAAAAGTGCTGCTTGGTGTGGATGCGGAAAACCCCTCGGGGGCGACGCGACTTTACGAGTCCGTTGGTTTTCGGCGGCAGCCCCGCACTTTGATAAATTACATCAAACAACTTTAGGTGCGCTTCGGCGCACCTTTTTTTCTACTTATCAAAAATTGGTAGTGGGTCACAAGTAGTGTTTTCAGGCTAAAATCTACTATTGTAGTAATCGCGCTTTGCGCGCTCGATCTGTCACTACATCTTTAGCACTACTCTCTTTTTTTCTTTTTTGCCTAGTTTCTGGGGCGAAGTTTATGGAGCTATTGCCAAAATAAAAAAACGGTGTTAATATTTCCATTGACCGGCTCTGGGTTTTAGACCGTTCAGAATTCAATAGCTTTAAGGGTGCTTGAGTCAACTTAATTTGTTTAGTAGCCAGAGATATCTGCATGAAAGCTGAGGCGATCGCCGTCTGGATAATGTTGAACGGGCTCTAATTTTGAATTTAATTGCTGAAAGAAAAGAGGCAGAAAATTAAAATGAATATGACTGCAAACCAGGATTATAAAGCTACGATCTTAGCAGTGGACGATACTCCTGCTAATTTGCGCTTGTTATCGGGAATGTTAACGGAAAAAGGATATCAAATGCTACTTGCTCCCAGCGGTAAATTTGCTATCTCATCGGCAAAGCGTCGCTGCCCGGATTTGATTTTGCTGGATATTAATATGCCAGAAATGGATGGCTATGAAGTTTGCGCCAATTTAAAATCAAATCCCGAAACGATGGAAGTTCCCGTTATTTTTATTAGCGCCTTAAGCGATGTGATGGACAAGGTGAAAGCTTTTAGCGTTGGTGGGGTGGATTACATTACTAAACCTTTTCAACTGGAGGAGGTTTTAGCTCGGGTGGAGACCCATTTAGCTATTAACTTTCTACAAAAAAGCCTGCAAGAAAAAAACGAAATTTTGGGTAAAACTCAAGAAATTGTTGAGGCGAAAAATGAAGAGTTATTAAAGACATTAGAACAATTAAAAACAACTCAGAAAGAACTTATTGAATCGGAAAAAATGGCCGCTTTGGGGCAGTTGATAGCGGGAATTGCTCACGAAATTAATACTCCTTTGGGGGCGATAAAATCCTCAATTAATAATATCGGCAAGTTTTTGAGCGAAAATCTATACAATTTCCCGAATTTTCTTTTGTCAATATCTCCAGAGCTTCAAGAAAAATTTATGGCTTTACTGCCAGTGTTGGATTTTGAAGAAACTGTTTTAAGTACTCGGGAAAAACGAAAAATTAGAAAAGTATTAAAAGCTCAACTCGAAGCTAGCGACATCGATAATGCAAATTCTATATCTAATTTGCTGACCAATATCGGCATCCATGAGGATATTACACCGTTATTATCATTATTAAAAGACCCCAAGGGTTACGATGTTTTAAGAACTGCTTCGGAGTTTGCTAATTTACAAAGAAGCGCTCGCACTATTAACACTGCTGCCGATCGCGCGGCGAAAGTGGTATTTGCTCTGAAAACTTATGCTCGTTACGATCGCCGGCTAGAAAAACTAAAAGCTAATATTATAGATGGCATTGAAACTGTATTAACTATCTATCAAAATCAATTTAAACAGGGGGTGGAAGTTATCCGCAACTATGAAAGCGAATTACCTTTAATATTGTGCTATCCCGACGAATTAAATCAGGTCTGGACTAATCTAATTCATAATGGAATTCAAGCGATGAAGAATGAGGGACTTCTAACTATTGATGTGGGTCTAAAAGATGAGTATTTAACAGTTAGCATTACCGATAGCGGTGGGGGCATTCCGCCGGAGGTATTGCCTAAAATATTCGACCCATTTTTTACTACCAAAGCAGCGGGAGAAGGTAGCGGTTTGGGGTTGGATATTGTTAAGAAGATTATTGAAAAACATCAGGGAAAAATTGAGGTGGAGTCGATTCCCGGTCAAACTAAGTTTACTGTTTC
>CALKCV010000526.1 GCA_938083405.1 uncultured Microcoleaceae cyanobacterium
TGCCCCAGTAAGCGTAAACCGTTCCCAAAGTTTCTAAGCGTTCCCAACTGACAAATTTCTCAACGGGGTAATAAAAATTACGCTCCATGAAAGACTGAGAAATTATGTCTGGTTTACCCAATAATTCCAGGATTTTAAAAATAGTAATTTCCTGAAGTCTATTGAGAACGTATTCGATGGGGATACTATCGCGACTGACTAATTGTTTGACGGGAATTTCTATGCTTAAAAGGTCTTTGTAGCGATAATCTGGAGTTGGGGGAAGGGGGGTGATATAATCCCAAAACTCATCTAGTTCGTAGCGCGTATTTTCTGAAAATACGTTTAAAATATTAGCCCACCAGGCATACTGATGCCGACCTAAAACATCGGCAACATCGCTGGCGAAATCCAGACTTTTTTGAGCGAGTTCCAAAGGATCGTTAGAGGCTAAATACCATAAATATTCTAAGTCAAATTCGCGGTATAAAGGTCGCCAACCAGCCCCTAGCAAACCTTTGCTTTTAGAGTTATTTTGTTGATAACCGTCGGGGTTAAACCAATATCCATTTCCCATGTTTTTCTTTGTTGATAATGAAAGTAATAAAAGGAAAATAGGGTGCATCTCAATTTTGAAGAAAACCAAAAGTTTAGCGCTTTTTGTTAGCGGTCAGTTGTTAGTCGTTAGTCCCTGGGCGTTCTACCTAGAACAAACTGACAAAAAGAATTGATTTTTTAGTTTTTTTACAAATATGAAATCCTCCCGCAAAATATCGGGAGCGCGTCACCAACGAACGTTTTTCCTAAAGTTTACTGATGCATTTTACTTGTCAGTTGGAACGTTGGCTATGCTCCCAAAATATCTATCTCCGAAACCAAGTTTCTTAAGTGACGTTATAGCGATCGCCTTTTGGTTTTTAATTAAATAAGCTATTTAACAGCAGAGTGCTTCTTTTTTTCTTCAAATAAGCTGTAGGTATTCTGGAGGAACTTTTTCTACTAACCAAACTAAATTTTCCGAACAGTAAAATAGAAAACCTTCCGACTGCATCTGCGCCGTATTTATGGCAAAGACTACAGGAAATCCTTTTCTTTTTCCTACTATTTTAGCCGTAGCAATTTCGGCGGACAAATGGACGTGATGCCTCGACATTTTGCACAATCCTGTCTCTAAAATTGACTCTACTGCCCCCCGTCGGGTACCGTGGTAAAGGACATCTGGCGGCAAGGTAGGTTTTAATTGTAAGTCAATTTCTAGGCTGTGTCCTTGGTTGGCGCGAATAATGGTAGCTGTTTGGTCGAAAGAAAAGCGTTTTTTGTCGTTTTTTGCTACTACTTCATCCAGTTCTGCCCTGGTAAGAGAAAACCGATTTCTAGCACAACCGCTTAATAAGTCTTCCACAGAAACCCAACCGCCAGGGGCAAGTTTCAGACCAATTCTTTCAGGTTTGTGCCTCAGAACCATGCTTAAATATTTGCTAATTTTTACCAAGCGAGATTTATTCATCTTAAAGCTTAAAAAAATCAGAATATCGGACGAATAATGGCATCGTATTGTAGTTTTTTTTGAAAGGCGATTGACAGCTTGTTAGAACAAACTAAATTATTTTAGCAGACTTGGATTGGGTTTGAGTAATTTACAGTAAATTTGCAGATAGAGTCTCGATGGTTATTCTCGAAATCCAGTCGCTAAAATCAACTTGAAAAATAGGAATTATGGTTGATGTACTTTGTCCATAGTACAGACAAACTACAAAAATGTCAAGGTGGCGAATCCTTTCCTTTTGCTTGCAGACAGCGATGCTCGCTCTGGAGCCGCTTAAAATGGCGCCCCTCCAAGCCCTCTTTATCCATCGCTATAGAATGGCTTGACATTTTTTAATTAAATTGTTATAATGCTGCGATTTGCTACTGGGTCGCGGGCGGTGGGGATAAATTGCCTTTTCGTTACTGGTTATCCGATCGCCCCTTGGAAAAAATGTCGCTCCACTGACACCGCCGACTAGCGATCGCGACAATACTCCCTAACCAACGGTTGCAAGACAAACCTAGTTTCCTTCTCTCCATAGAGCGTTTCAACGAGCGAGCGCCTCTGCAAAGACTCTAATGCTGCGAGTAATTTCTGTCTGGATGTCTTTTCCTTAATTGCCAAAAACATTTTTGCCAGAGAAACCGGTTCGACTTCGAGAGCGAGGATATCGATAATTAACTTCTCTAGTTCCGAACAGCGACTTAATTGACCTTCGAGGCGATCGCCATAGTCGCCCCAAATGGGATAGTGTTTGAAAAACTCCCCGATGCAGCCGCCAAAGAGATTTTTAATAGTTGTCCCTACTGTTTTTAATGCCAAGGGGTTGCCGCTGTATGCTTTTATCAGTTCCAAATATTTGTCTGTTTCCGACAAGCCTTTATCTCGGAGGATATTTGTGGCAGCTTCTCCCAAACCTCCCAGACGAAGCGATCGTACGGGTAGTCTCGCTCCCGATAACCTGGCAACTTCTTTGGGAGTGACGCTGCTTGTCAGCAACAAGCAACTTTTATGCTTGCTTTCTCCGATACTTTTGAGGAGTTGACCGTAGCCTGCATATCCTTCTCGATAGTTTCCTGCTAGAGTCTGACTGTCGAACAACGTCTCCCACCCGTCTAATACCAGCAAGCATCGATGCTGTTGGAAGTATTCGATCGCTTGCCCGATAGCCCATGGAATATTAGCGGGTTTGATAATATCTGAATTAAGCGAGGCGGGGGGGGAGAAGCAGTGAAGCGATC
>CALKCV010000527.1 GCA_938083405.1 uncultured Microcoleaceae cyanobacterium
GAAGAAGGCAAATGCTGCCATGGAAATAATTAACTTCGATCTTCAGTGGAACTCTTAAGAAAGGGAAATTGTTGAGCGACTTCTAAGCTGAGGATACAAGTCACTAACCAGGCTAACCCGGCGGCAAAACCAGCAATAACATCTGTAGGCCAATGAACGCCCAAATAAAGCCGACTAAAACCGATAAGAGCGATCGCTACCACGGTAAGGCTCAGAATGACCGCTCGCCAACGAGGAAAACGACTAGCGAGCCAGTAACCGAGCCAACCGTAAACCACAAGGGAAATCATGGCATGACCGCTAGGAAAGCTATAGTAACCGACATCTACAATACGGTCCCACAATTCCGGGCGAGCTCGGCTAAAAACAGTTTTCAGCCAAAAGTTGAAACCAATAGCACCCGCTGTGGCGATCGCTAAACTGGCAAACCAACCCCATCTTTGCCGCCACAGGAAAAGTATCCCCACCGCTAAACTTAAAACCGTGAGTACGACCGGTTCCCCCAAAAACGTCACCCCCACGGCAACTCGATCCATCCAGGGCCTATGAAATTCTTGTATTGCCAGCAAAATCCCCCGATCGAAAGCTTCTGTTTCTTTTTCTAATACTACCGAGGCAATTTCAGCAAATCCCCACAGCCCAAAAGCTACAGTCAAAGCCCCAGTACCTACAACCCCAAACATAGACGACCAAGCAGTACGCTTTGGTCGCTTCAGCTTGGGAATTAATTTTCCGAGCGAGTGCAGCAAGTTTTGAAAAACCATAAGTTCATTTAATCTAGTTTGACATTCCTATTCTACTCCGATTTTCCGCAGAATAAGCTCGCCAGTTCGATTCTGGCGGCGAAAACTAGGAAATTAGAAAAATGCTGTTGGGTTCCGCGCAGTGGAAAAAGACCCACGCCCTCAATTGTTCGTTGTGTGGTACGATTGGAACTTTAACCATCGAGAAACAATTGCGCATTCTTAAATTCTTTATTAAACAAACTAGCCAATATGTCTATTTCAACACCCGATCGCCCAAAAACCATCCCGCTGCGATCCATCAATCTTTGGCAAAGTACCTGGCGTCGCTTTAGTAAAGACTGGATGGCAATATTAGGAACTGTTGTTCTTTTCTCAATTATCCTAGCCATCGCCATCGGTCCCATGGTTTACAACGTCCCCATCGATAAAATCGACTTTGCCAACTCCACTGTCGGTCCGAGTTGGGAACATCCCTTCGGCACCAACGACCTCGGACAAGATTTATTAGCTCGGGTTTTAGCCGGCGGTCGCATTTCTCTAGCAGTGGGAGTGGCGGCGATGTTGGTTGCTATTTCTGCCGGCACTTTTATCGGAGCGATCGCCGGTTTTTATGGAGGCTGGATAGACGACCTATTAATGCGAATTACCGATTTATTTCTCTCCCTGCCCCAGTTGCCCTTATTGCTCTTAGTCATCTATTTATTTCGCGATGCCATCAGAGCGATCGCCGGTCCGGAATTCGGCATCTTTGTCCTGATAGTTTTAGTCATTGGCGGGCTGAATTGGATGTCTGTAGCGCGGTTAGTCAGAGCCGGTTTTTTATCCCTCAGAGAGACGGAGTTCGTACAAGCCGCCCGGGCCCTGGGTGCGAAACCGGCCCGGATTATTTGGGTACACATTCTCCCCAATGTCATCGGTCCTGTCATCGTCGCCGCCACTCTGGCCGTCGGTAACGCTATTATTACGGAATCTACCCTCAGTTTTTTAGGCTTAGGTTTTCCCCCAGACGTTCCTACCTGGGGCAGGATGCTTTACGATGCGCAAAATTATATTCAAACTGCCCCTTATATGGTCTTGTTTCCCGGCTCGGCAATTTTTCTGACCGTTCTCTGTATTAATTATATCGGAGACGGTCTTAGAGATGCTTTAGACCCTCAATCTAACAAATAAATTTGGTAGTAGATCGCAAGTAGTCTCTTTTTCTCTTTTTATTCTTTGTAGTAATCGCTCTTCGCGATTACGCTAGAACTGTCACTTGCCAGTAAAAGTAAAGCTTTCACACCAGCTTCCCAATTGTTAATTGATATTAGAGCTGGTTACTTAAAACAGCTTCAATATCCATATAGGGTGCATTATTTTGCTTTTGTACTTTCCCACCAAATATCTCCTGTAGAGCAACCGCAGCATTGCGGTCGGCTTGTAAAGTAAACAAAGCTTCTTGACATCCCGCCCCCAAGCTAGAAGAGGCACAAATCACCGGTAAGTCATTAATCTTGCCAATAGTAAGATAATTAAGTATGCCTTGTTCCTCCGTTTGCTGAAATTTCGTCGAAACTGCCTGACAGCGTTGTTCGCGGGTATAGCCGAACTTTTTAAAATAATCCGACTCCCTGCAAACTAGCGCTATATCGTCGCGATCGCTCTTAACAAAGGTAGTAGGGATACCATCGGAACTTAGACCGCAATAATATTTAGAGTCCGAGCTATCCTGGCCTGCCTGAGTGCCACCAGTATTTGGATTTTCATCTTGCTGGCAAGAGGCGATCGCTCCACTCAAACCTAAAACAATAGCTATTATGGCAATGGGTTTAATCATAATTGTCTCCCCTTGAGAATATAAGTTAAACATGATATCATTTAACATTTTCTGGGTTAACATTTTCTGGGTTAACAATTACCCTTTCGGTAGTGGTAAAGATGTAGTGACAGTTCGAGCGTAATCGCGAAGAGCGATTCATCGATATGAATCGCTCTTCGCGATTA
>CALKCV010000528.1 GCA_938083405.1 uncultured Microcoleaceae cyanobacterium
AGATGGAGAAGTAGTTTTTGAAAGAATTAAAGCTAAAATTAGCAGAATTAATACAAAAAATAAAGATGCAGGGGCAACAGCATTCGGGGGTTAACTTTTGATAAAAAGCATAGATTTTGATGTCCGTTTCGTTTGCCCCCACCCAGGGTTTGATTTGGTGGACGATCGCGATCGCCCATAATCAAAAAACCTACTCTTGTCAGAAGGCCAGGTAAGAGGCCACTCCCAATTCCCTCAATTAAGAGATTTCGTGGCAAAATATCGAGCATGACGCCGCCCCAAAAAGGCGGCCAACTCGACGTGTGGTGTAGGAGCAAGCGATGAAACGGTTAAATCAGGTCTGGAACGGCAAAAATACTCAACCTTTACCCGATGCCAGAGTTCCAGAACCTGGCATCGTCAATTTAGAATTAGAATCATCCCAAGCCAGAAAAACTATTCAATCGTGGTTAGTATTGAAGCTGGCAGAACGCCTAGAAGTGCAAACTAAGGATATAGATATCCATAAAGATTTTACCGATTACGGTCTTAATTCTATTGAAGCCGTTAATCTTTCTGGAGAATTAGAAAACTTTCTAGGCCGCAGGCTGCCCCCAACTTTGCTTTGGGATTATCCGAATATTTCGGCTTTAGCTAAATATTTGGTAAAAGAAAATTCGGCAGAAATTGTCAAAGCAGCCGAGACTATTTCTCTCTCAGAAAATGGAGGAAATTCTGCCTCAACTAATAAAGCAACAACTAACGGACATTCCACCGCAGAAGGCAGAGAGGGAAATAGCGAAATCAAAGAAATTCTGCCAGAATATTACCGCTTTGACCTCTTCCCCAGATACCGCCAAGTGCAACAGCAGTTAGGAGAAATCGAAAATTTGGGGATAGACAACCCATTTTTCATTCCCCAAGAAAGGGTAAATAATAATACAACTTTAATCGCAGGCAGAGAACTGCTTAACTTTGCAACTTACAATTATCTAGGAATGTGCGGCGATCCGGCCGTGTCTCTCGCGGCTAAGGAGGCCATCGACCTCTACGGCACTTCTGTCTCTGCCAGTCGCCTGCTTTCTGGGGAAAAGCCTTTGCATGGAGAGTTGGAAAGAGAGATTGCCGATTTTATCGGGGCCGAGGATAGCATCGTTTATGTCGGCGGTCATGCCACTAATGTCAGTACCATTAGCCATCTGTTCGGACAAAACGACCTGATTTTGCACGATGCCCTCAGTCATAACAGTATTTTTCACGGTTCTTTGTTATCTGGGGCCACGGTTATTGCTTTTCCTCATAACGACTGGGAAAGTTTAGACCGCATTTTGAGCGATCGCCGCTATCGTTACCAAAGAGTCCTTGTCGCCATCGAAGGAGTTTACAGTACGGATGGGGATATTCCCGACTTGCCGAAGTTTATCGAAGTATCCAAGCGCCACAAAGCCTTTTTGATGGTTGACGAAGCCCATTCCATGGGCATTTTGGGAACTTCCGGTCGCGGCATTGGCGAACATTTCGGCATCGATCCGGCGGATGTAGATCTGTGGATGGGGACTTTGAGCAAGTCTTTTGCCAGTTGTGGCGGCTATATCGCCGGCTGCAAGGCCTTGATAGAATATCTCAAGTACGCGGCCCCGGGATTTGTTTATAGCGTCGGCATCTCTCCCCCAGATGCCGCCTCGGCCTTGGCCGCCCTTCGAGTCCTCAAGGCCGAACCGGAACGAGTGGCCAGGTTGCGGCAGCGATCGGAATTATTTTTGCAGCTAGCAGGCGATCGCGACCTCAATACTGGCCCCAGTAAAGATTCTCCGGTGGTTCCTATTATTGTGGGAGAGTCGATGAAGTCCGTACAGCTATCCCACAATTTATTCCAGCGAGGTATTAACGTCCCCTTTATGTTCTATCCTTCCGTCCCCCAAAATGCCGCCCGCTTGCGCTTTTTTATCACCTGCAACCACACCGAAGAACAAATTAATTTCGCGGTGGAGACTGTAGCCGAAGAATTGAAAAAGCTTTAAAATGAATGATGCGCCCTAATATCGAGGAAAAAGATTAACAAAAAACCCATAGTTGAGGCGATAACTACAGAAACATCGCCAAAAATAGTAGTTTAAAAACACGCGATATTAAGGGATGCAAATTAATGCACGTTTTACTTATCTCTCCTCTGTTTCCGAAAAGCTTTTGGTCTTTGGAAAAAACTCTCGCCCTCATCGACAAAAAAGTTCTCATCCCACCTTTAGGCCTAATCACCGTAGCCGCGATCTTGCCTCAAGAATGGGAATATCAACTTGCAGATTGTAACGTTAGCGAAATAACCGAAGAACAATGGGATTGGGCAGATTTAGTGATTGTCTCGGCAATGATCGTACAAAAAACAGATTTCGCCCATCGCATTCAAGAAGCAAAAAAACGCGGTAAAAAAGTCGCCGTTGGCGGTCCTTATCCCAGCACTTCCCCAGAAGAAGCTAAAGCAACTGGGGCAGATTATCTAATATTAGATGAAGGGGAAATAACCCTGCCGATGTTTGTCGAAGCCCTGGAAAGGGGCGAAACTAGCGGCGTTTTCACCGCCAACGGGGAGAAGCCAGACGTGACAATAACCCCAATTCCTCGCTTCGAACTGTTAGAAATAGGTGCCTACGATTCCCAAGCAATTCAGTTTTCGCGAGGCTGTCCGTTTCAGTGCGAATTCTGCGATATTATCGTCCTCTACGGACGCAAACCTCGGACTAAAAGTCCGGCGCAGTTGTTAAAGGAATTAGACTATCTTTTTGAACTCGGTTATCGGGGAAATATCTTTTTTGTAGATGACAATTTCATCGGCAACAAACGCAACGTTAAATTGTTGCTAAAAGAGTTAAAACCTTGGATGGAAGAACGGGGCTATCCCTTCCGCTTGACCACGGAAGCTTCTGTGGATTTAGCCCAAGACCAAGAGTTGATGGATTTGATGACGGCGTGCAATTTTACCGCAGTATTTTTGGGCTTGGAAACTCCAGACGAAGAGAGTTTATCTCTGACTAAAAAATATCAAAATACCCGAGATTCGCTAACAGAATCTGTGGATAAAATTATTCGTTCTGGACTGCGGGTAATGTCCGGTTTTATTATCGGTTTTGATGGAGAAAAACCGGGGGCGGGCGATCGCATCGTTCGCTTTGTGGAGGAAAGCACTATTCCTATTGCGATGTTTAGTATGTTGCAGGCACTTCCTAATACTGGCCTCTGGCATCGCTTGGAAAAGGAAGGGCGTTTGATTGATTCAAAAGCTGGTATTAATCAAACTACTTTGATTAATTTTATCCCCACCCGACCGGTGGAAGATATCGCCCGGGAATATATTGATGCTTTCTGGCAGCTTTACGAACCGGATGTGTTTTTAGACCGTACTTACCGCCATTTTCTGAAGTTGGGAAACCATAAAAAACGCTCTAAAACTAAACTGACTTGGGTGAATCTTCGGGCTATGGCGATTATGTTTTGGCAGCAAGGTTTCGTGCGTGAAAGTCGCTGGAAGTTTTGGACTAATTTGTTTAAAATTATTTGGCACCGACCCGATGTTTTTGAGGGTTATTTAACGGTTTGCGCTTATATGGAGCATTTTACTGAATACCGTCAGATTGTTAAAGACCAAATTGAATCTCAGTTGGCTGAGTTTTTGGCTGCTAAAGAGGCGGCAGAATTAGAGGAAAAAGCTTTAGAAAAGTCTGCGGCTTAATCTGTTTTTTCTTTCGTAGGACAGGCAAGATGCCTGTCCGCCAAACAACAGGCAAGATGCCTGTTCTACGGGAATTACTAAAATTTTTCGATAGCCCCCAGATCCCCCCTAACCCCCCTTGATAAGGGGGGAACCAGTTTCAAAGTCCCCCTTTTTAAGGGAGAAGCAATGTCAAAGTCCCCCTTTTCAAGGGGGATTTAGGGGGATCGAATATTTTTTGTACCCCCGGAGATTCAATAATTGTTAATTGTTAATTGTTTATGCATGGAATTATTACTGGTGGTTCCAGCGGTATCGGTAAAGCGACGGCTAAATTATTAGCGAGTGAAGGAGTGAATATCTCGATTATTGCCAGGGATAAAGTTAAATTGGAAACGGCTAAAAACGAGATAGAAGCAGTTAAAATCAAACCAGAACAACAAATTTTTTCAGTGGCTGCCGACGTTAGTAATTACGGGGAAATAGAAGCGGCAATAAAAG
>CALKCV010000529.1 GCA_938083405.1 uncultured Microcoleaceae cyanobacterium
GTTCCACCTACGATCCCCCTAAATCCCCCTTAAAAAGGGGGACTTTGACTCTTACTCCCCCCTTAAAAAGGGGGGCAGGGGGGGATCGCTCCGGTCGTATCTCATGCATTCAATAATTGCTATAACAACTAACAATTAACAGCTAACAATTAACAACTAACAATTAACAATTAACAACTAACAATTAACAACTAACAACTAACAACTAACAACTAACAATTAACAATTAACAAATCTACACTTTCGATCGCCATCCGATGGGGCAAAATCCGTAACTTCCTCCCATGGTCAAAAGTTGCGTCACCAAATCGGCAGGTAAGGGACGGCTGAAGAAATATCCTTGAATAGCATCGCATTTTATCGAACGCAAAAACTCCAATTGTTCCTTAGTTTCTACTCCTTCAGCCACCACTTTTAAGCCTAGTTCCTGCCCCATAGATATAATCGCTCTAATAATAGCCATATCGTTAGAATCGCCGATGGCATCTCGAATAAAAGACCTGTCAATTTTCAATTTATTTAAAGGCAACTTTTTGAGAGTCCACAAAGAAGAATAGCCCGTTCCAAAATCATCCAAAGAAATCTTAATGCCCATGCCTTGCAATTCTCGCAAAATAGAAATAGTTGCTTTCATATCTTGCATGGCTGCCGTTTCAGTTAATTCTAACTCCAAACATTCGGGTTTTAACTTAGTATTTTGTAAAATTTTAGCGACAGTTTTTACCAAAGTTTCTTGCTGAAATTGACGTGCCGAAAAATTGACAGCCATAGTTATAGATCGCAATCCCTGTTGCTGCCAATTTGCGTTTTGAGAGCAGGCAGTTTCGAGTACCCATTCGCTAATGCGACAAATCAGCCCCGATTCTTCAGCAATAGAAATAAAATGATAAGGAGAAATCAATCCCCGGTCTGGATGCTGCCAGCGAATGAGAGCTTCCATGCCAGATATTTTGCCGGTTTCTAAGTCAACTTGGGGCTGATAGTGCAACCTAAATTCATCTCGATATAAAGCTTTATAAAGATTATTTTCTAATACCATTCTGTTATAAACCCGATCGCCTATAGCAGTGGTATAAAACTGGTATTGGTTTTTACCTAATTGTTTGGCGCGGTGCATAGAGGCATCGGCATTTTTAAGTAAAGTTTCTGCGTCGATGCCGTCGTGGGGAGCCACCGCAATTCCTAAAGTTCCTTTGATGTAAAATTCATGTTCGTTTAGATGAAAAGGAGCGTCGAAGCTTTCGAGAAGCTCTCGGGCAATATAGGCAGCGTCTTCCGAAGAGTCGATTTGAGTTATTAAGAAAGTAAATTCATCTCCCCCCCAGCGAGCGATGCTGTCGCAGTCGCGCACCGCACCTTTGAGGCGATCGCCCACATTTTTGAGTACCAGATCTCCTGCCGCATGACCCAAAGTATCGTTAATCTGCTTGAACCCATCTAAATCCAAAAACATCACTGCCAACATTTCCCCCCTTTGGTGGGAAGAAGCTAAGGCGAAAGAAAGCTGTTCGTTAAATAGCAGTCTGTTGCTCAAACCTGTGAGGGGGTCGTGAGAAGCCTGATGTCGCAGCATTGCTTCTACTCGGCTTTGCATGATGGCGAGGTAGAGATGAATGCCTATAGATTTGGCTAATTTCATTTCCTCAGCGCTCCAAGGTTGCGTCTGTCCTTTTTTAATTTCTTGCCACGCTTGAAAAGACCTGCGTGGAAGTCGGTTGCGGCGATCGCGGTCGTTTTTTCCCGCCCATAAAGTCTCGGTTTCGGTCTCATTTCTGAAGAGGGTGAGACAGCCGACGCTTTGCTGTTGATATTTTAGAGGTACGATGGTAATCGATCTAATTTTAGTCCCTCGCAAAGCAGGAAGCAACGATTCCAATTCTGGTTCCTCATAGATATCGCCAATTGCGTACAGGTGGGTAAAAATGTTTTTGTTAGTTGAGTCGTTAGACTCCATGAACCCCTCAACCGAATCATTTTCCTCTTCGGGAGTTTCCATGGCTAGGAGGGTTGTCTCCTGTGGGAACGAATCAATATCTTCTTCGGAAATTCCTTTTGTTCCATTGCGGACGATAGACTCCCACAGGTCAGTTTCTTCGAGTTCTGGCAAATTTGCTTGCACCCCTGCGGTGTAGATTTGAGCTTTTACTCCGGCGGGCTCTTTCGTGATGTAGAGCCTGCCACCGTCAGCCTTTAAGGCTTTAGTTATTTCTTCGAGAACGGCTTGCCGAATTTCTGCGATGTCTTTGGGGGAGTGGAGTAGATAGCCGATTTTATTAAGAATTGCTTCGTTGCCTGCTTGCAGTTTAGCTTGCTGGAGGAGATTGGATTGAGCGATGGCGATGGAGAGCTGATCTACTACGAGTTGAACCATTGTCAGTTCTCGTTCTGAATAGTTTTTCGGCTGTTTCTGATGACAGGCTAATAGCCCCCATAGTTGTTTTTTATATAAAATAGGTAGGACCAAAGATGACGACACGCCCATATTAGTTAAGTATTGCGCGTGACAGGGATCCACCCTACTGTAGCGAACGTCTTCGTTTATGGGAGCGTCGTTTGTCTCGCTGGAGTCTAATTCGTTGGTTATTCTCAGTCCGCTGGCCACATCTACGATTACTCTTTGTCGGGCTTGGATAAACCGCTGGCGGGCGTGGGATGGAATATCTTCTGCTGGAAAATGGAGGCCCACCAGAGACGGTAAGCTCCGATCTTTTATGGACTCGGCGATGGTTTCTCCACTGCCGTCTGCTGCAAATTTGTAAATTTTTACCCTATCCGTGTCTAAAAACATACGGACTTCTTCTACCGTTGTCTGTAAAATCTCGGTTATTTCGAGAGATTGACGAATTTTGCTAACTATTCGGTTGAGCAACATTTCCCGATCGTCTTTTTTAGGCAAACTTTCTATGTTTTTTGTCCGAACCATCCCTTTTATATCCCTTTGTTAACTGTCTGCAATCTTTGGTTTGCAGCTAGGTTTTTTTGATAAATTATTGCGACCGAGTTGTTTATTTTCTTTTACCTCAATGTATTTTATTTTACAACTATATAGAGATTTATGTTCAAAAAGTTATTGAATTTAAGCAAAGTTTTTTTAAAAAGATATTTATTTTGAGGCCCCATCGCTATTTTTCCCCTGGCCTCTTGTTGGTAGATGGTTTCTGGCGGGCGATCGCCACTTAAATTTAATAAATTTGCCTAATATAGCATAATTTGTCTAAAAAAGCAAACTGCAGCCGTAGAATAAATACCAAAGAAAAGAATAGACTTCCCCCTCGACCGACTTCTGCAATTAGTCTATTGTTAAGAATTCTTTCATTAATCCCAACAATGCCGATGGCAGTGATATATTATTCCTTCAAGCTAGGGGTGCCCGGAATGACGGGCTGAGAAATACCCTTAGAACCTGAGTCTGGTTAATACCAGCGGAGGGAAGCTGTTTATCGAGGGAAAAAAGTCTATGCGAACAGAATGGATCGCCAAACGTAGCGGACACAAAAACGTGTCCCAGATGCACTACGCTCGTCAGGGCATCATTACCGAAGAAATGCACTACGTCGCCAAACGGGAAAACCTCCCAGACGACTTAATCCGAGAGGAAGTAGCCCGGGGACGAATGATTATCCCGGCCAATATCAACCACACCAATCTCGAACCGATGTGCATCGGTATTGCAAGTTCGTGCAAAGTCAACGCTAATATCGGCGCTTCTCCAAACTCTTCTAATATTGAAGAGGAGGTCGAAAAACTCAATCTATCCGTCAAATATGGTGCGGATACGGTCATGGACTTATCCACTGGTGGAGGCAACCTGGATGTAATTCGGACTGCCATTATTAAAGCATCCTCAGTTCCCATCGGCACGGTACCTGTTTATCAAACATTAGAAAGCGTCCATGGATCGATCGAAAATTTAACTGCGGATGACTTTCTTCATGTAATAGAAAAACACGCCCAACAAGGGGTTGATTACCAAACCATTCACGCGGGAATTTTAATCGAACATTTGCCTTTGGTAAAAAACCGCCTGACTGGAATTGTCTCTCGCGGCGGCGGCATTCTAGCTAAGTGGATGCTGCACCACCACAAACAAAATCCTCTTTATACTCATTTTAACGACATCATCGAAATATTTAAAAAATACGATGTGTCTTTCAGTTTGGGAGATTCTTTGCGTCCCGGTTGTACTCACGATGCTTCCGACGACGCTCAGTTAGCAGAGTTAAAAACTCTCGGACAATTAACTCGCCGGGCTTGGGAACATGATGTCCAAGTAATGGTAGAAGGTCCGGGTCATGTACCTATGGACCAAATCGAGTTTAATGTTAAGAAACAGATGGAGGAATGTTCCGAAGCTCCCTTCTATGTTTTAGGTCCTTTAGTAACCGATATTGCCGCCGGCTACGACCATATTAGTTCTGCTATTGGTGCGGCAATGGCCGGTTGGTACGGTACTGCCATGTTGTGTTATGTGACGCCAAAAGAGCATTTAGGTTTGCCTAATGCCGAGGACGTGCGGGAAGGTTTGATCGCTTATAAAATAGCCGCCCATGCAGCAGATATCGCTCGCCATCGTCAGGGGGCACGCGATCGCGATGACGAGCTATCTATTGCCCGTTATAATTTCGATTGGGAACGTCAGTTCGAGCTATCTTTAGACCCAGAAAGGGCTCGGGAATATCACGATGAAACTTTGCCGGCTGATATCTATAAAACCGCTGAGTTTTGTTCTATGTGCGGACCGAAATTCTGTCCGATGCAAACAAAAGTTGATGCTGAAGCTTTGAGCGAATTAGAGAAGTTTTTGGCTAAAGATAAAGAACCAGTAGCTCAAAGCTAAGGAATAATTAACAATTAACAATTAACAATTAATAATTAACAATTAATTGTTAATTGTTAAACGTTCCTGAATTTCTGGTATGGTAAAAACCGCTTCAAAATTGAGTTTTTGCTGGCGATAAAATTCGGCACCGCCTTGCTGTCGGTCTATCAGAGAAATAACGCGATCCACACTATAGCCAGCCTCCCGAAGTCGCTCTACTGCTTTCATTGCCGAGGCCCCAGTAGTTACCACGTCTTCCAAAACCACAACTTTCGCCCCAGGGGCCAGTGTTGGTCCTTCAATATAAGCCATAGTCCCATGTCCTTTAGCTTCCTTCCTGACGATGAGGGCGGGTATGGGTCTATTTTCCAAAGCAGACACCACGCTAACTGCAGTTACAATAGGGTCTGCCCCCAAAGTCAACCCGGCCACCGCTTCAACGCCATCGGGTAAAAGGGACAACAGCAGACGTCCGACGGCCAATGCACCTTGAGGGTGGAGAGTAACAAGCTTGCCATTAATATAGTAGGAGCTTCGCTGTCCCGAGGAGAGAACAAAATCCCCTTCCTTATAAGCCAGAGTGCAGAAATAATCCAAAAGCTGCAGGCGCAGGGTTTTTAGATCGGCATTGGCTAAATTTTCCGTTGATGCTGTTTGGGCTTTATCCATTCTTTGCTTTTTGAATTTAAAAATCGGCAGATCGGTTAAGATTGTGGCAATTATAAGTGTATATTTGGGAAAAATTTAATCTTGAGGCTGAATTTATGGCCAGAATTTTCAAAAGTCTAGGCAGTGTTTTAGCGATCGCCACCACGATTATCTTGGCATCAGGCGGTACTGCCAAAGCACAAGAAACCGAAGAACCCACCAGGTATCAACCTTTCGCAGAGGAATTTAACCGAGCCTTTAGAAGAGGTTCTGGAGACTATTTCCGCAACAGGCAACTTGTGGAACAGGTTGGCGACTTTTTGGGTATCCCCAGCTTTCCCGACCAGGCAATAAGTCAAGATAATAAGAACATTAACAGGCTCTATCGAGAGTTAATGGACGAGCAATTTAATAGCACTCCGATTATTCGGACGCCCGATCTCCCCAGTCCTTACGATAGCTCGATTATGACCACCCCCGCTCCGGGAACAGACAGGCCCGGTTTTGGCGGTAATTGAAGCTATCCGTTTGTAGTAATCGCGAAGAGCGATTTTCAAAAAAGTCTAATATAAATCGCCGTTAGTAGTAATCGCTAAAGCGATTTAAAACAAGTCTAATATAAATCGCTAAAGCGATTACTACGAACAGTCATAAATCCCTAAAGGGATTACTACGAACGATCGCTAAATCTTTAGCGCTAACCTAATTATTAATTATTAATTACTTATGGGCCCTGCTGGAATCGAACCAGCCTGAAAGCGAATTATGAGCTCGCTGCCTCCCCAATCGGCCAAAGGCCCGCATCAACTTGCGTGTCAGAGAAGTTGGTTCTGCATACAACCAACTTAAAAACTAATTTAACAGATTTTGGCAAAATTGACAATCCTGAATCGAGCTTCGCGAAAAAAAATGGATGGCCTCTTTCTGCCTGGCATGAGTATAAATTATATTAGATGGTGACAACTGAAATAATTTCAAACGAAAGATTATGAATCCTACTATATTGGTAAGTCTAGCCTTATTAGGCCTAATGATAGGGGCTGGAACGACTACTGGTTCTTGGGGATACAAACTGGGTAGGGAAGCCCTCAAAGGAATCACCCAACCCGATGTCCGTCCCACCAACAGCCTAACTGGAGCGAACAAATCTCTCTCTGGTAAAGGAGAAGTAGTGTTTTTGAAAGAGAAAAATATTTTAGTCAACGTTAAGGGGGCCATTGCCAATGGCGGGGCAACTAAAGAAAAAAAAGCTCCAGACAAGTCTGCTAAGGCTGAGGAAGAAAAGGCCAAAGCTGCCGCTGCTGCCCAAAAGAAATTGCCAATAGTAAGTAGCGATCGCGGAGTCGTCCTAGAAGTGTACAAAGTTCGCAGGTGGGGCAATTCTCTAGTACTAGATGTTAATTTAAAAAATGAAGGAGACCAATCGGTGCGTTTTCTGTACAGTTTTCTCAACGTAACCGACGAACAAGGCCGAGTCCTCAGTGCCAGTACGGAAGATTTACCAGGAGAACTGCCTCCCAATGGCAGAAAATATTACGGGATAATCACAATACCCATAGCATTGCTAGACGATGCCAAACAACTGTCATTGGGTCTGACCGATTATCCCAATCAAGATTTGCAGCTTAAAATGTCTGGCGTTCCAGTCAAGATTTAATAGTCGGATCGATAATTGTTGATAGGTAGAACAGGCCACACGCGCCTGTTATCTGCTTAATGGTTAATTGGTATTTTAATCTTTGCGATTAACCAGAGAAAAAGAACCATTAACCATTAAAAATCAACCATTAGCTTTAAGAAAGGAGATTAAAATTTATATGTTAGAAGCTAGATTCATCTGGCGATCGACTCGTGGGAAATGGAATTAATTCGGGAAACTAAAGACAAGGAGGATGACTGTAGTAGCTCGGTCGGTCACGAAAAATTATGGCCTGATTTTTGTTTGGATAAGGAATTCAGCATAATCCCAAACAACAGCCTTCTTTGCGGTGTTTTAGTCTGGGGCTTTTGCCTTCCATCAATGAAGGTAGCAGAAATAAACAGCTTGACGGTATTAAGCGGAACAGATATCCTCTCGCGGTTGCTCTCAGTGTTGCTGCTAATTTCGATCAATGCCTTTTTTGTCACTGCTGAATTTTCGATCGTGTCGATACGGCGATCGCGTATCAATCAGCTAGCCGATGGGGGCGACGTCCAAGCAAAAACAGTCCAACAGCTACAGCAAAGCATACACCGCCTGCTTTCTACTACTCAATTGGGCATAACTCTGTCGAGTTTGGCCTTAGGCTGGATCGGGGAAGGGACAATGGCAGTGTTGGTGGGGGCGAGTATGGAATATCTGCCCCTGCCAACTTTTGTCAGAGAGGCCCTCGCTCATTCCTTAGCCATTCCCATCGTAACCTTTTTCACCCTCGCCTATTTACAAATTGTTTTGGGGGAGTTATGTCCAAAATCAGTCGCCATACTGTACCCAGAGAAATTAGCTAAGTTTTTAGGACCGCTGAGTTTGGCGATCGCTCGTTTTTTCAACCCTTTTATTTGGATTTTAAATCAATCGACTCGCTGGCTATTACGACTGCTGGGCATCCAATACACTGCAGGGGCCTGGAAAGCACCTGTAACCCCAGAAGAGCTACAATTAATTATCGCGACTTCCACGGAATCTACAGGCTTAGAAGCAGAAGAGCGACAATTGCTCAGTAATATCTTTGAATTTGGGGAAGTCTCGGTGGAAGAAATAATGATTCCCCGTACCAGCGTTCGTGCTATTTGCAGCACTGCCACCTTACAAAACCTCCTAGATGAAATAAAAGATTGCGGTCATTCTCGCTATCCTGCCATTGGAGAATCTTTAGACGATATTCTCGGT
>CALKCV010000530.1 GCA_938083405.1 uncultured Microcoleaceae cyanobacterium
GCTGAAGAATGGGGATTAATCGAACGCCAACAAATAGAAAATGAGCCTACTCAAATTCAGGCTACTAATAAGTTAATCAAATTAGAACCTGGAGACGTTCGCAAAGTGGTTCAGGAATATTCCGACAAGGGCGCATCCCAATTTTGAAGAAGAACGAGAAATTAACCATAAAAAAACCCCCTGATGGGGGTTAACAAACCTAGAAAAATTACGGGTTTAAAACATGGTCAGAATGTAGATTAAACCGAAAAGAACAATCCAGATGACATCTACGAAGTGCCAGTAAATTTCTGCCATTTCGACACCGGTGTGCTTGGAGTCGCTATAATGACCGTCGCGACGCGATCGCCAAACTACTCCCAGGATTAACAACACACCAACAAAAACGTGAAGACCGTGGAAACCGGTCATTATATAAAAACAGTTGGAAAATAGATTAGTAGTCAGACCGTAACCGAGACTTAAATACTCGTAAACCTGACCGCCAAGGAAAATTAATCCCATAGCTGCTGTAGCACCATACCACAAACGCAAACCGCCAACATCGTTCTTTTTAACAGCAGCATCGCCTTTGTGAATGACAAAGCTACTAGAAATCAGAATAATGGTGTTAATTGCTGGCAGTAATAGTTCTACTTCTGTACCTTCTGGGGGCCAAACTTCTGAATGTCCTCGATACATTAAATAGCAAGCAAATAAAGCCCCAAACATCAAAGATTCAGAAATGAGAAAAGTTAATAAACCAAACAGGCGAAAATCTGGATGTTCTCCGTGGTGGGCTGCCTCCGACCCACTAGCGGAGGTAGCATCAATGGTAGGATTTGTCTCAACTGTTGAACCTTGCATAGTTTCCTGTACTTAATATTATGGTAATGGGGAAAAGGTTAATTGGGAACTAACAACTAACAACTGACAAAGTTAATTGTTAATTGTTAATTGTTAATTGTTAATTGTTAATTACCTAAGAATCCTCTTTTTTGCTGGAACTGCCCAACACGGAGGAAGATTCAGCTTCCGATACCGGCACGCCTTTTTCTTTAGTGGCGCGATCGACAAAACCGCTCATTTGTTTTAAGCGCTGGCGAATGCCTAAAGTTTTCTTCTTGCCGTAATCGTAGGGACCGTGAGTAACCACTGGCAAAACTTCCCAGTTTTCGATTATAGGTGGAGAATCTGTCGTCCATTCCAAAGACAGAGCAGCCCAAGGGTTGCCGCTTGCTTTAGGTCCTTTCGCCCAACTGTAAGCCATATTGATGAAAAAGGGAATCACGGAGAACCCTAGCAAAATTGCACCGTAGGTACAAATTTGATTGAGACTTTCAAACCGGGGATCGTACATGGCGATCCGTCGGGGCATTCCTTTTAAACCTAGTTCGTGCATGGGCAAGAACGTCAAATTAGTACCGATCAAGGTAAGGACAAAGTGAATCCGACCCCAGGTTTCGTTGTACATCCGCCCGGTCATTTTGGGGAACCAGTGGTAAATGCCCGCATAGAGACCGAACACCGATCCGCCGAAGAGGACGTAGTGGAAGTGGGCTACTACATAGTAGCTGTCGTGAACGTGAACGTCGAAGGGAGCAGTCCCCAAAGTCACGCCGCTCAAACCGCCCATAACAAACATGGCTAATAACCCCAGAGCAAAGAGCATGGGGCTGTTCAAGCGGATTTTGCCATTCCAGAGGGTGGCTACCCAGCTAAATATTTTAACCCCGGTGGGCACGGCGACGATTAAAGTCGAGATCGTGAAGAACGTCCGCATCCAGGCAGGGGTGCCGCTGGTGAACATGTGGTGAACCCAGACGAACAAACCGACAAAGCAGATGGCGAGACTGGAGTAGGCGATCGCCTTATAACCAAAAATTGGCTTGCGGGCGTGTACTGGAATCACTTCGGACATGATGCCGAAGATCGGCAAAATCATCAGATATACCGCCGGGTGGGAATAGAACCAGAATAAGTGCTGGTAAATAACTACGTCTCCTCCCATCTCCGGCCGGAAGAAGCCGGTACCGAAGTTGATATCAAACAGCAGGAGGGTTAGACCAATAGCCAATACTGGAGTTGACAAGAGTGCCAGTAAGGAAGTCGCCAAAATCGCCCAAACAAATAAGGGCAGTTGGTCCCACTTCATGCTGGGCAGTTTCATCTTGAGGATGGTCGTGACGAAGTTTAGGGAACCCAAAATTGAGGAAGTTCCCACCAGAATGATGGCCAAAATCCAAAAGCTCTGTCCGGCGTTATTGGTGATGACGCTTAAAGGTGGATAGGAAGTCCAGCCTGCTTGGGCTCCTCCGAAATAGAGACTGACCATCAGGAAGATGCCTGCTATTGGGTTCAGCCAAAAGGCGATCGCGTTGAGGTTGGGAAATGCCAAATCTCTGGTTCCGATCATCAGGGGTATCAGATAGTTGCCAAAACCGCCGATGGCTGCCGGGACGATCCAGAAGAAAATCATCAGCGTTCCGTGATTGGTCAGGAACGAGTTATAGACGTTTGGATCCAGGAAGTCCGAGTCTGGGGTGTAAAGTTCGACGCGAATACCCATTGCCATGACGCCGGCAATTAGGTAAAAGAAAAAGGCTGTTACCAGATATTGGATGCCTATTACTTTATGGTCGATGTTGTACATAAAGTAGTGATACCACTTCCACGCTTCTGGGTGGGAGTGTTTGGAAGTTTCTTCTACTGAAATTTGTGCTTGTGCCATTGCGATTTATTTTAACAACAATTGGAAAGAAGAAATAGGTCAGTGGGAATTGTTTCGTGGCAATCGCAGAGCGCGAAAACTATTCCAAAGCAAATCGCGCTCTGCGATTAAAAACCATTTCCCATTCGGTAGTACCATTAGCGAGTGCAAACCAACTTTTTGGGTCAACTAACAATTGACAACTAACAACTAACATGCTGAGGTAAATTGTCGGTTCGTTTCAAAGGTTATGTTCGCCCTCCCATTCCCTAATTTATTTTACTTAGGGTTTGTGAATCTATGCCCATTTCCTTAGCATAAGGTGTCAGATATTCCGACTCTGAGAGTTCGGCAACGTTAAGCGCTACCGTTTGAGTTGCATTTTCTTGCTGTAGGGCAATTGCATTTTCTGCCAGCCAGCTTTCGTAATCTTCCTCCGTGTGAACGATGACTTGAGTCCTCATGGCTCCGTGGTATGCACCGCAGAGCTCCGCACAATAGACTGGATATTCGCCTATTTTGGTCGCTACAAACCGCAGTTGGGTGTCTTTACCCGGTATTGCATCTTGCTTTAGGCGAAATTGAGGCACCCAGAAAGAGTGAATCACGTCTTGGGCGGAAATGTTTAGCAGCACGTCTTGCCCTACGGGAACGTGTAATTCACCTGCGATTATGCCTCCTGGATAGTTAAACAGCCAAGCATACTGAATGCCAGTAACGTCTACTGTTAGATATGGGAGTTTGCCTACCTCTTCTGGAGTTGCTCCAAAACCGTATCTCGATTTTTTTTGTGCTGCGGCTGCTTCTGCTGGCTCTATCCCTTCTGAGTCTGCGATTAGAGGAGCAGCGATCGCCGCCCCCGAATGGATTTGAGCAGCCATTTCGCTTCGATCGGATGTGGCATCATGGCTTCGAGCCACTACTTGTGCCACCGGCTCGAAGCCTCCCATTTCCCTGTACACCTGGACGCTGTACACTCCCAGACCGAGAACTATTAAGGTCGGGATCGCCGTCCAGAATATTTCTAAGGGAACGTTACCCTCGATCGGCGGTCCGTCCGCATCGTCTCCCTTGCGCTGGCGAAATGCGATCGCGCAAAAGATTATGGTTCCCTCTACCACGAAAAACAAGCCCGTAGCTATAGTTACCATGATATTGAAAAAACCATCTACCAGAGGGGCTTGTTCCGATGCTTGCTCTGGCAAAAGACCGTTGTTTTGTCCGTACCAAAAGCTGACTATAGCGATCGCTATACCAACCACTAGGGTTATGACTGAAACTGGTACTTTTTCTTTGTCCATATTTTACCTCTATTTTCGAGCATTTTTTGTTTTTTTACCTCTGCTTAACCAAAGGTTGACAAAAAAAATGCTCTTCCTGCCTTACTTTAAACTTCCTCGTCCCTTGTGGTTACAGAAGCCTTCTTTATTATGGTCATACCTTTCTTTAATTAGCTTAGTGCAAGAAACCTGGAATAATCGCTACCACTGCTACTTTTTAGCAATTTTTTAGCTTTTGCCGATCGAGCCTGGCAAATCTTTATAATCTTTTAATCTTTTTTTGTCCAAATTTGCCATTAGATGACTTTTGAGCCTTGACAGAATTTCAATTCTGTGCATCCGCACCAGTCTGGAGCTAATTCGGTTATAGAAAAATATGAAGTTTTCTTAAAATTGTTAAAAAATTAGCAATATTTTGTAAAGAAAAATTAAAATCCGAAAAATTTCTAAAGGTATCCCCATCTACTAGATCCAGTCGTTAATCTAAAGAAGTAGAAGATTTTATCCTCAAATGACATCTGAGGGTAGGGACTGAGCGGACGCTCAGTATTTAGTTAAGAAAAGATTCGGTAAAAAGATATGGCCAACTCTGTCCTACATAATCCATTAATATCTTCGGAGTCAAAACCTGCTTCAAGCATCCGTCGCTTGGTCTGGAAGCTCTGCGCGGCTACTCTGCTACTAATGGCGATCGGCAGTGCGACTAGGGTAATGAATGCAGGTTTAGCCTGTCCGGACTGGCCTTTATGTTACGGCAAATTAGTGCCGGTCGCTCAAATGAACCTCCAGGTCTTCCTAGAATGGTTCCACCGATTGGATGCATCCTTAATAGGCTTTGGTTCCATAGCTCTAATGGGTTTATCCTGGTGGCACCGAAAGGAACTCCCGGGCTGGCTGCCTTGGGCCTCTACCTTCGCCCTCGGACTGATAGTTTTTCAAGGCGTATTAGGCGGACTGACAGTAACGGAACTATTGCGCTTCGATATCGTCACCGCCCATTTAGGCAGCGCTTTGCTCTATTTCTGCACTTTATTAGTTATAGGCTGTGCCATGATGCCCTACAAAGGAACGGGCGCTGCGGGCAAGCTTCCCTGGGTTGCCGCGACGGCTGCAATCTTCGTGTACTTACAAAGTCTTTTAGGTGGATTAGTAGCCTCCCAATGGGCTTTACATCAATGCTTCGGCGTCGCCCAACTCTGTACGGTGATGAACAGTCATATTGCCGGAGTCGTACCGGCTACCCTGGCAACTCTAACATTAGTGGTTATGGCTTGGCGGCGATCGGCCTTGGAGCCGGCCTTGCGAAAACTGGCAATCTTGGCGGGAGTGTTTTTAGTGGCTCAAATTGCATTGGGAGTGACGACTTTTTGGTTGCACTTGCAAGTAGAATTACTGACGGTCTCTCACCAAGCTGTAGGAGCGGCTTTATTGGGAACTTTGGTGGCGTTTACGGTTTTAGGTTTGCGCGATCGCCAAGCACAATTAGTCAAATAGAAACCTTTTCTAAAGTAAAAAACAGATCGAAATTAAAATCCATGCAAGAACTAATTACCACAAATGTCGAAAGACATCACGAAAATCTGTTACAAGTACTCAAAAGCTACTACCAACTAACAAAACCAAGAATTATTCTTTTGTTGCTGATTACCACGACAGCCGGTATGTGGCTCGGAGCCAAGGGACAAGTAGATCCCCTTTTATTACTGGTAACTCTAACCGGTGGCGCTTTGGCTGCCGGCTCTGCCAATGCTATTAACTGCATTTATGACAGCGACATAGACTATATCATGGAGCGCACTCGCTGGCGGCCCATTCCTTCTGGTAGGGTGAAGCGCCGCGACGCGATTATTTTTGCTTCGGCTCTTGCCCTGATATCTTTTAGCTTGCTGACGGTTTTTGCTAATCTGCTGGCTGCAATGTTGGCAATGTCTGGGATTGTTTTTTATGTTGCTATCTACACCCACTGGCTCAAGCGCCATAGCGTGCAAAATATTGTTATTGGCGGTGCGGCAGGGGCGATACCGCCTTTGGTTGGTTGGGCTGCGGTGACGGGAGATTTGAGTTGGTCGGCATGGGTATTGTTTGCGATCGTCTTTGTCTGGACTCCTCCCCATTTCTGGGCTTTGGCAATTATGATTCGCGATGAATATAAGGAAGTCGGCGTGCCGATGCTGCCAGTGATTAAAGGCGACGAAGAGACGGCGCGACAAATTTGGATTTATAGCTTGCTGATGGTGCCGGTAACTTTGTTGTTGGTGTATCCTTTGCACGCAAGCGGTGTCGTTTATGCCGTAGCTGCTACTTGGCTCGGAGTTATTTTTCTGCAAAAAGCTTGGGATTTATTGCAGCAACCTAGCGATCGGGATGTGGCGCGATCGCTCTTTAAATATTCCATCTTTTACTTGATGCTATTGTGTCTGGGAATAGTAATTGATAGCTTACCTTTTACCCATCGAGTTACTACTGCTATTGCTGACAATTTCCAATCTTTGGTAAGCAGTGCCATTGCCATGATTTCATAATTTCGTAGGGTGCGGAGCGCGCACCTTACCAATTGGCTGCTGCTGACAATTTCCAATCTTTGGTCAGCAGTGCCATTGCCATAATTTCATAATTTGGTAGGGTGCCGAGCGCGCACCTTACTAATTGGGTTAATCTCATATTTGCTTGAAGACTTTTTCTGCCAACTAACAACTAACAACTAACAACTAAGCGGATAACAGGCGACGTCGGCCTGTTCTACTGACAAAAAGTCTAAATTGTTAATTGATATTACCTATTAATATGAAAATCGGATTTATCGGAACAGGATTAATGGGCGAGCCCATGGCTGCTAAAATCTTAAAAGCAAACCATCAAGCGATCGCCTACAATCGCACTAAATCTAAATTAGAAACTCTACAAAAAGCAGGAGCCGAAATAGCAGAATCTCCAGCAGAAGTTATTAAAAACTCAGATTGCGTAATTTTAATGCTGTCCGATGCTCCAACTATTCAAAGCTTGGTATTATCTGAAACAGCAAAAAAAGAATTATCCGGCAGTACGATCGTGCAAATGGGAACGATCGCCCCGGCAGAAAGCAAAGCCATTAGAGATGAAGTGGTAGCCGCCGGAGGAGAATATTTAGAAGCTCCAGTTTTGGGCAGCATTCCCCAGGTAAAATCGAGTAGTTTAATCGTAATGGTAGGGGCAACACCGGAACAATTCGATCGCTATTTATCTTTATTTCAAATCTTCAGCCCCGAACCTTTACTAATAGGAGAAGTCGGTACGGCTGCGGCATTAAAATTAGCGATGAATCAATTAATTGGTTCTTTAACTACCGCATTTTCTCTCAGTTTGGGGTTAATAATGCAGCACGGTATCGAGATTGAAACTTTTATGAAAATTGTCAGGGAAAGCGCTTTATACGCTCCCACTTTTGATAAAAAATTAGATCGAATGGTGGATAGAAATTATGCTAATCCTAATTTCCCAACCAAGCATATGTTAAAGGATACGAAACTATTTATTAATGCTGCGGAGTCCGTGGGATTGGATGTTAGCTTGCAAGAAGGAGTGCGTCAAGTTTTGGAGAAAGCGATCGAGTTGGGGTTGGCAGATGTGGATTATTCTTCGTTATTTTCT
>CALKCV010000531.1 GCA_938083405.1 uncultured Microcoleaceae cyanobacterium
TTTTTACTTACCTTACTTCCCTCCTGTTGCCTGTTGCCTGTTGCCTGTTGCCTACAAACGAAAAAATCTCTTGGTGACCTTGACAGGGCTGGGTGCGCAACGCGCACCAGACTCAGGCCCCCGTTCCCCCGCACCTTGGGAATCTCGTCTTTGGTGCGTGATGCGCTGGTGCGCGGTGCGCACCCTACTACTTTGATGATTCTTCTCCCCCCTTTCAAAGGGGGGCCGGGGGGGATCAAAAAAACTGTACCTCACAAGTTCAATAATTGCGATAACAATTAACAATTAACAATTCCCCAAATGGGCAAAACCTACAAAGCCACAGGAATCAACCTCAAAGCGAAACCTCTGGGAGAATACGATCGCCTCTTAACGATCTTAACCCCAGAATATGGCCTCATCAGAGCGGCGGCCCCCGGTTCCCGCAAACATCGTTCTTCCCTCGGAGGGAAGAGCGAATTATTCGTAGTCAATGAATTATTGATATCCAAAGGGCGATCGCTCGATAAAATTATTCAAGTAGAAACCATAGAATCCTATCCAGGCCTGAGTCAAAGCTTAGGAAAACTAACAGCCGGGCAATATTTAGCCGAACTGGTACTCCATCAAGCCCTAAGCGAACAGCCCCAAGAGCAAGTGTTTTATTTATTAAGAGAACACCTCAGCCGTCTGGAACCCTTGAGCAAAGAGGACTTAAAGCGACCCAACCAACTGCTAGCCCACCTCGCCCACGGCATCTATCACCTACTAGCCTTAGACGGAATAGCGCCCCAAGTGCAAATGTGCTGCGCCACCGGACGTCCCTTAAGGCCCAACTTAATCGACCCAGAATGGCGAATCTGCTTTAGCATCGACAGTGGCGGCACCGTTGTTTCGCCACAATTAGCCTCCAGCGAGCGATCGAAAAGCCCCGCCCTCAGACATCTCAACACTCAGATAGATGCCGAGCAACTGAAACTATTGCAAGCTCTAGCTAGAGCCAGGTTAAACCAAGAAGAAATAGAATCGACAGTTTCCAGAAATTGGGTATTAGTAGAAAACCTCCTGCGGCAATATGCCCAGTATCAATTAGGCTGTTCCATTCGTTCTGCGGGCTTAATAGATACTTATTTAGAAATGACCTCCTTAGCGAAAATATAAAATGCCACTGTCCGAATCAGAATTAAAACAAAATAAAGAACAACTCCCAGCATCCGAGACGGAATCGGAAAATGGGACCAAACCAGCATCAGAAAATCCCCCAACCCCAGAAGAAGAAGCAGAAAGAGGATTTCTGCCGGTACTGAAAAACAGAAACTTCCTAACCTTGTGGAGCGGTCAAGTATTCTCCCAACTAGCAGATAAAATTTATCTGGTACTGACCATCGGCATCGTCGCCAACAGCTTTGTAGAAGAAGGCCAAAGCATCAGCATTTGGGTATCGGCAATAACCATCGCCTTCACCATTCCCGCAGTTTTATTTGGTGCTGCCGCCGGAGTTTATGTAGATAGATGGTTAAAAAAGTCAGTCTTAGTATCGACAAACCTCCTCAGAGGCGTCTTAGTTTTAGCATTGCCCCTCGTACTTTGGGCATCTAGCGGCCAACAGCTAGGACAGTTGCCCTTGGGATTTTGCTTGATGTTAGTCGTGACCTTCCTGGTTTCCACCCTGACTCAATTTTTTGCTCCTGCAGAACAATCAGTCATTCCTTTAATAGTAGAAAGGCGGCATCTTTTGTCCGCCAACTCCCTCTATACCACCACGATGATGGCCTCGGTGATAATTGGTTTTGCCGTGGGAGATCCAGTATTGGAATTAGCCGATGCGGCGGCCCTGAGTTTGGGCGTGCCCGAGTCCATAGGTAAAGAATTGGTGGTGGGGGGAAGTTACGCGATCGCCGGTTTGCTGCTAATCTTACTCAGAACCGGGGAAAAGAAAGATGCCAACCCCCACGAACAACCCCACGTCCTAGCAGACTTGCGCGATGGCCTGCGCTACTTAAGAAAGCAACGCCGAGTCCGCAATGCCATGGTTCAGTTAATCGTCTTATTTTCCATCTTTGCCGCCCTAGCAGTATTGGCAGTGCCGCTGGCAGAAAAGCTTCCCACCCTGGAGGCAGAAGAGTTCGGCTACTTATTAGCCGCTGCCGGTGTGGGCATGGCGATCGGGGCGGGAATAGTCAGTCAAGCGGAGCGATGGCTGTCCAATTTCCAAATGAGTACCATCGGATCGGCGGGGATGGCAGGTGCTTTAATCGGCTTGTCCCTTTTTAACAGAGAATTATGGTTGGTTGTAGGTTTAATTGCTCTATTAGGACTATTTGGGGCCTTGGTAGGAGTGCCCATGCAAACCACCATCCAAGCGGAAACCCCAGAAGAAATGAGAGGGAAAGTATTCGGCCTTCAGAATAACGCGGTCAATATTGCTCTGAGTTTGCCCCTTGCTTTAGCTGGAGTAGCAGAAACTTTTCTCGGTTTGCCAGTCGTATTGCTAGCCTTGGCCTGCTTTGCTTTGGCAGGAGGCGTCTTAACCTGGTATATTTCCTCTAAGAGTTCCGATCGATAACAACTGCCGGTTCACCCGAATGCATATAGCTTGGCTTGGAAAAAAATCCCCATTTTGTGGCAACGTCACCTATTCCAGAGAAATTACTAACGCTCTGTTAGAACGAGGACATAAGGTCAGCTTTCTTCACTTTGCCCCAGAAGACGGCGAGGTCGATAGCTGGCCGGGACGTCAGGAGGTGTCTTTACCCTGTTTGTACCTTTCCCAGGGTTACACCATTCCCAGTCTAAAATCTAGCAAGGTTCTAATTGATGCTCTCGACGACCTGAAACCCGACCTGGTACACGCATCTCTTACCCTTTCTCCTTTAGATTTTTTATTACCAGAAATTTGTCAAGAATTAAATTTGCCTCTGGTAGCTACTTTTCACGCTCAATTTGATAGCAAACCGCGAAATATTAAGTCGGGCACTCAGTTTTTAGCCTATCAGTTATACGCTCCCTTTTTAGCGAATTACGATCGCGTTATTATCTTTTCTGAAATTCAAAAAGATCTATTAGTCAGACTGGGAGTTCCTGCGGAAAAAGTTGCGGTAATTCCTAATGGAGTAGATATAGATAAATATTATCCGGGCGTTTCTAATGTTAAGTCGGAGTTCAATGTCAAGCGAATATTTTTATATTTGGGACGCATTTCTCAAGCTAAAAACATCGAGTCTATGCTGAAGGCTTGGAAAAATTCTCAGATGGGCAGCGACAGCCGTTTGATAATAGTCGGCGACGGTCCTTTGGCAGCTTATTTGCAGACTTTATATACGGATGATGATGGTATTAGATGGTTGGGTTTTGTCGCTGACGAACAGCGCCGAATAGAAATTTTGCGAGGGGCTGATGTCTTTATTTTACCTTCTTTGGTAGAGGGATTATCGCTATCTTTATTGGAGGCAATGGCTTGCGGTTTGGCTTGCATCGCTACGGACGCCGGTGCCGACGGTGAGGTTTTAGACAGTGGGGCGGGGGTGATTTTGGATACTCAAAAAGTGACGGGTCAATTAGAAACTTTATTGCCTGTATTTCGCGACAACCCAGAGTTAACAACTGCTTTGGGAATTAAGGCGCGTCAAAGAGTTTTGGAACGCTACACTTTGAGTCGCAATATTACTCAGTTGGAACGGCTTTATGCTGAGGTTTTAAAACAACATAAAGTCGATTATCAAAGGCTTGCTGGTATTAAAAGTCGTTTTATTTAGGGAACTGGAGAATTAGCCGGTTTGTAGGGTTCTGGGAGCGCGATTTTATAAGCCATGAAACGGATGAAAGGGATGGGTTGTTGATAGGAGAAAAAGCTTGGTTAGCAACGGATTGTGCAGAGGATTAAACGGATGGGTTGTTGGCGATGAAATTAGCCCCTTCGTAGTAATCGCGAAGAGCGATTTA
>CALKCV010000532.1 GCA_938083405.1 uncultured Microcoleaceae cyanobacterium
GTATCTGATAAAGAAAAGGATGGAGCGCGATCGCCCCAAGTTAGAGTTTTTGTCGATAGCGGTATAGGCATTTTTCCCAATTATTTATTATATTTGTTTGAAGCATTACAATCGTTTTTTTGATAAGTAAACCGATTGACCTAACTTTTACAACTGCTTTAATGCAGACTTATTAGTGAAATAAGCCAGATAATATTATCTTGCAATTAAAGTTTCCCATACTATTGGATAGGAAAATACACCTATCCAATAGTATGGGAAATGGGTCAATATCCTAGAAATCGGCAAACTTTCCCGATGGCTAGACGTCCGTGGATTTTTTAAGTTTCCCGAATCGTTATTTTAGGAAAAGGATAATTTATTTGTGTATTTAATTACAAGCCAACGGAGCCGATCGTAGCCAGTTGACTGCTTAGAATTGACAATAATTTTTTGTATTGCCGGAAATAACTTAAATGAATAGAAACTTTTTATCTCGTTCTCGGATGAATTCTTGCGGTCTGGTCGCCGCCATCTGTTTGGGCCTGAGTGCGGTTAACATCGCTGCTTTCTCTCCCCAGGCTGTCGCCCAACAACAACAACAAACGAGAACCTTGAGCGTTACCGGTCAGGGAACGGTAAGTATTCCTACCAGTAAGAGCGTGGTACGTTTGGGTATTCAAGCAGAGGGTAAAACTGCGGTGGAAGTCCAAGAGGAAGTGGCTAGGCGATCGTCTGCCGTGGTGGAGTTGTTGCGATCGCGCAAAGTCGAAAAATTAGAAACTACCGGTATTAGTCTCAATCCGGTTTATAACTACCAAAACAACCGCCAATTGCTGACTGGATATACTGCGACTAATACCGTTAGCTTTCGCCTCGACACCGCCGAAACAGGTAAATTGCTCGATGATGCGGTCAAGGCCGGAGCCAGTAGAATAGATGGTATTAGTTTTGTGGCCACCGATGAGGCTATAGAGCGAGCCCGACTGCAAGTCCTACAACAGGCCACTAAAGACGCACAGAAACAGGCCGATGCCGTCTTAAGCGCTCTCAATCTTACTCGTCGCGGTGTAGTCAGCATTTCCATTAACAGCGCCAGCGCCCCCATGCCTCAACCTTTGATGCGGGCCGCTTCTCTTCAAGCTGAGTCTGCAACTACTCCCGTCATCGGAGGCGAGCAAGAAGTACGAGCTTCTGTCACCTTGGGAATTAGTTATTAATTTTTAGTTAGCATCTGGGGGAGGGCATTGATGCCCTCCCCTTTATCGTTGAATTATAAATTAAAGTAAGATTAATAGTTTGAACAAAAACAAAATAAATAATCATACTAATTATCCCTAAGCGATCGCCAGCCTTGCATTTATTGATGAGCTTGCAATTAACCCCAACACTCGATACAATTCTTAAAATACTTTTCATATTTATCCCCGGCTTCTAAAAATGGCCAAAATGCTTCGGGTAAAAATTAAAGCCCAAAAAGCGAGGGGCACTTGCAGCCGGGGAAAATAAAAAACAGCGATCGAGCGTCGGGAAGATACCCCCTAATAACATTCACAAACTATCTCAAGCAATTGTCAAAGTTTGCGAGCTTTAAATGGTATCTGAAAATACATTTGATACAGACATTAATCAAAGGAGGAGCGTAGTCAATGGGACTACCCTGGTACCGAGTACACACAGTCGTCCTGAACGATCCGGGGCGTTTAATTTCCGTACACCTAATGCATACAGCCCTAGTGGCTGGCTGGGCTGGATCGATGGCCCTGTACGAACTAGCAATTTACGATCCCAGCGACCCAATTTTGAACCCCATGTGGCGTCAGGGAATGTTCGTGATGCCGTTTATGGCAAGAATAGGCGTCACCGAATCCTGGGGCGGTTGGAGCGTCACAGGCGAAGCAGCCACCAACCCGGGCCTCTGGTCTTTTGAAGGGGTAGCTGCAACGCACATCATCCTGTCTGGCCTGCTATTCCTAGCAGCCGTATGGCATTGGGTTTTTTGGGACTTAGAGCTATTCTTCGACCAACGCACCGGCGAACCAGCTCTTGACTTGCCGAAAATGTTTGGCATTCATTTATTCTTATCCGGTTTGCTCTGTTTTGGTTTTGGTGCCTTCCACTTAACCGGGGTATTTGGTCCGGGAATGTGGGTATCAGATCCTTACGGGATAACGGGCACAGTGCAACCAGTCGCGCCATCCTGGGGGCCGGAAGGCTTTAACCCCTTCAACGCAGGCGGAATAGTAGCCCACCATATCGCAGCCGGAGTCGTAGGGATTATTGGAGGTTTATTCCACTTATCAGTACGACCGCCGGAACGACTCTACAGAGCCCTGCGCATGGGGAACATCGAGACAGTATTATCGAGCAGTATTGCCGCTGTGTTCTTTGCAGCCTTCGTAGTAGCCGGTACCATGTGGTACGGCAGTGCGGCCACTCCCATAGAACTATTTGGCCCCACCCGCTATCAGTGGGATAGCGGTTACTTCCAGCAAGAAATCCAGCGTCGAGTCCAAACAAGTTTAGCCGAAGGAAAAACTCAATCGGAAGCTTGGTCAGAAATACCCGAAAAATTAGCCTTCTACGATTACGTCGGTAACAGCCCCGCCAAAGGTGGTTTGTTCCGCGTAGGTCCGATGAACAACGGCGATGGTATCGCTCAAGGTTGGCAAGGCCATCCAGTCTTTACCGACAAGAATGGCGAAGAATTATTCGTGCGTCGCCTGCCCAACTTCTTTGAAACCTTCCCAGTGGTCTTGACCGATCGCGAAGGTGTAGTTCGGGCCGATATTCCTTTCCGTCGCGCGGAGTCAAAATACAACTTCGAGCAACAAGGCGTAACTGTTACCTTGTACGGAGGCGACTTAGACGGTCAAACCTTTACTAACCCAGCATTGGTCAAGCAATATGCTCGTAAGGCCCAAGGCGGCGAGCCTTTTGAATTCGATCGCGAAACATTAAACTCAGACGGGGTATTCCGTACCAGCACTCGCGGTTGGTTTACTTACGGTCATGCCTGTTTTGCCCTGCTGTTCTTCTTCGGTCATATCTGGCATGGATGCCGCACTCTCTTCCGAGATGTGTTTGCAGGTGTCGATCCTGATTTAGAAGAGCAAGTAGAATTTGGTCTCTTCCAGAAACTGGGTGACTTAAGTACCCGGAGACAGGAAGGTTAAAAAATTGGCCAAGTATGTCGTGGCAATGGAGGACTACTGTTCCTCCAGCCATTAAATTAAAAGGTCGCTTTTCATTAGTCCAAGGAAATACTTTTACATTCAAGCTAAAAGTATTTCCTTGGACTTTTATTTGCCAATGATTGCTAAACTAATTATTGAACCGCATATTCAGGAAATTCTGAAATGGAAAGTGCCGCTTATATTTTAGTTTTGGCCTTAGCACTGGGAGTTTTATTTTTTGCGATCGCTTTCCGCGATCCACCCCGGATCGGCAAGTAATTAGCAAAGAACCTTTTACTAAGTCAGTGCCAGCGCTTCGGGGTGCTGAGTGCCACTTCATAAGTGTGTCCTCAGCTCTCCCGCGCGCTTCTACCATAGTCCTAAATAGTGACTGTGGGCCAATTAGCAGAGTATTGGGAACAAAAATAGGTAAAAATATACGCAAATCTTAGGGAACAGGAGTCCGACATACTAAGATCGTGCAGTGTCCAGTCTGCCAGCACCCAAACAGTCGCGTTCTCGAATCGCGCTCCACCGAAGCAGGTCAAAGCATCCGCCGCAGGCGAGAGTGTTTGAATTGCCTGCATCGCTTTACTACTTACGAACGAATAGAGTTTATTCCTATTACAGTAATCAAAAGGGATGGGTCTCGGGAGTCTTTCGATAAATCGAAGTTACTCCGAGGTATTATCCGTTCTTGCGAAAAGACTGGTATTGCTTCAGGCGAAATCGCAGCGATGGTTGAGGAAATAGAAGCCGAAATCCAAGGGCGATCGCTACGAGAAATTACCAGCTCGGAAATCGGCGAGTTAGTTTTACAAAGATTGCGGCATTTAAGCGAAGTAGCTTACATCCGTTTTGCCTCGGTTTATCGCCAATTCCAAGGTATTAGAGATTTTGTAGAGACCTTAAACCAACTGCAAAATGAGACTGGGGGGCCAACCGACATTCATCAATCCTTGCCGACGAGAAACTGAAAATTTTAAAATATGTTACGATACGAGTTTTGCAACAGTTAGAGATCTGCTGTAATTTAGGGAATTGCTCCTAAATTAAGAAGCGGTAAGTTCAGGAGGGGTAAGTTGAGATTTAGGGCCTGGGGTGCATCCCTATTTTGAAGCGACCTATTTTGAAGCGAAGCAAAGAGCGATCGCTCTATGGACAATTGTTAATAGGTAATCCCAAAATCCATTTTCTATTTTCCAAAATACAAAATATTAAGGTATTTTTGCAAATATGGGATGCACCCGTAAGGTGGTAGGCTGATAGGCGCGGGAGGTAAGGCCACCGCATTCTTCGCGCAGATCCATCTCTGACAATAATCTCTGACAATAATCTCTCAGAAGAAGAACAATTAAGGGGAGAAATCTAAAACAATAATACACATGATCGATTCAAACACAACAACAAAAGATGTGGGCTTCACTCACGAAGATTTTGCAGCCCTACTAGACAAGTACGACTACCACTTTAGTCCTGGAGACGTGGTGCCGGGGACAGTTTTCAGCATAGAACCAAGGGGGGCATTAATTGACATTGGTGCAAAAACAGCGGCATATATTCCCATCCAGGAAATGTCAATTAATCGGGTCGAAGCACCAGAAGAAGTGTTGCAGGCCAACGAAACCAGAGAATTTTTTATTCTAACAGATGAAAATGAAGATGGACAACTAACCCTGTCCATCCGACGCATAGAATATATGCGAGCTTGGGAAAGGGTGCGCCAACTGCAAGCTGAAGATGCAACGGTGCGCTCGGAGGTCTTTGCGACTAACCGCGGTGGTGCATTAGTAAGGATAGAAGGATTGCGCGGCTTTATCCCCGGTTCTCATATCAGCACCCGCAAACCCAAGGAAGATTTAGTAAACGAAGAACTACCCCTGAAATTCTTAGAGGTAGATGAAGAGCGCAACCGCCTAGTTCTCAGCCACCGCCGCGCGCTAGTAGAACGGAAGATGAACCGCCTAGAAGTAGGGGAAGTAGTCATCGGTAATGTACGCGGTATCAAGCCCTACGGTGCATTTATAGACATTGGCGGCGTCAGCGGTTTGCTCCATATTTCAGAAATTTCCCACGACCATATCGACACCCCCAGCAGCGTCTTTAAAGTCAATGACGAACTCAAAGTAATGATCATTGACCTAGATTCGGATAGGGGCAGGATTTCCCTCTCAACTAAGCAATTAGAACCAGAACCGGGGGCAATGGTAAAAAATCCCGACCTGGTTTACGACAAAGCAGAGGAGATGGCTGCTAAATTCAGAGAAAAAATGATGGCCGAACAGCGAGGTGAGACCGTCACTCAAGAGACTGCGAGCTCAGAGGAAGTAGCAGAGGCATCAGAGGAAGTAGCAGAGGCATCTTCAGAGGAAGTAGCAGAGGAAACAGCCGCACAAGTACCTTCTGAGGAAACAGCCGCACAAGCACCTTCTGAGGAAACAGCCGCACAAGCACCTTCTGAGGAAACAGCCGCACAAGCACCTTCTGAGGAAGCACCAGAAAAAGCACCTTCTGAGGAAACAGCCGCACAAGCACCTTCTGAGGAAGCACCAGAAAAAGCACCTTCTGAGGAAGCACCAGAAAAAGCACCTCC
>CALKCV010000533.1 GCA_938083405.1 uncultured Microcoleaceae cyanobacterium
GAGGACCAAAAAGAGGCTATGCTGCAACCAAATTCCTAATTTATACCGCCTTTTCTGGCATTTTAATTGTAGCAGCATTTCTGGGGATAGTTTGGTTTAGCGGTTCCACCAGTTTTGCCTACGATAGCCTCGTTACCCAAACCCTACCTTTTGGCACTCAACTATTATTACTCGGAGCAATTTTACTAGGATTTGGTATTAAAATCCCCCTAGTTCCCTTTCATACATGGTTGCCCGATGCCCACGTCGAAGCCTCAACTCCAATATCCGTATTATTAGCCGGGGTATTGTTGAAATTAGGAACTTATGGACTGCTGAGATTTGGGTTAGAATTATTCCCCGAAGCTTGGGCTTATATTGCTCCCTGGTTAGCGATTTGGGCCGCAGTAAGCGTGCTTTATGGTTCCTTAAACGCGATCGCTCAAACAGATATGAAAAAAATGGTGGCCTACAGTTCCGTCGGTCACATGGGTTATATCCTTTTAGCTAGCGCCGCAGCCACGCCATTAAGCCTTTTGGGAACCGTTTTTCAAATGGTCAGTCACGGTTTAATTTCTGCTTTATTGTTTCTTCTAGTAGGAGTAGTTTATAAAAAAACCGGCACCAGAGATATAAATATTTTGCGAGGTCTTTTGAACCCAGAACAAGGCTTGCCAATAATCGGAAGTTTGATGGTTTTGGGAGTAATGGCAAGCGCCGGAATTCCCGGCATGGTTGGATTTATTTCCGAGTTTATGGTATTTCGAGGAAGCTATAACGTTTTTACCGCAGAAACCCTTTTGTGCATAGTAGGGA
The DNA here is from genome assembly GCA_938083405.1 of uncultured Microcoleaceae cyanobacterium. Lineage (GTDB taxonomy): Bacteria > Cyanobacteriota > Cyanobacteriia > Cyanobacteriales > Microcoleaceae > CALKCV01. The sequence continues at coordinate 796 of CALKCV010000533.1, forward strand.
CTGGTTTGACTTCTGCTTATTTCTTGCTCTTGGCAAACCGGGTATTTTTCGGTCGGTTGTCCGAAGCAGTTATTAATTTGCCCCCCGTAGAATGGTCCGATAGAATACCTGCTATTATCTTGGCAGCGACCGTAGTTATTTTTGGATTGCAACCAAATTGGATCCTGCGCTGGAGCGAGGCTAATACTTCTCAAATGAGAGCCGCTCAACCCGCACTTCAACAGGTAGTTAAAAAAGAGGCGATCGCTCCTTTTTAATTAGCGATTAGCGATTACTACAAAGAGTCTTTTTCCTCCCCAAAGCCCATCCGTTAAATCCGTTGCCAACCAAGCCTAATTAACAATTAACAATGAATAATTAACAATTGTTTTTGAGCGTAGATACAAGTTAAAAAGCACAATTTTAATCGCCCCGCACCAACCCAATTGTTAATTGTTAATTATTAATTGTTAATTGAGAAAATCCATCCGTTAAATCCCGTACTTTGCCGTTGCTAACGTACTTTTTTAAACAACAACTATGCCAAAAACAAATTTTAAAAAATCTCATCCACTCTCCGAATATATTGACAAATTAAAATCGGGAAAAGCCCTGCTCAAAGACACGCCACAAAACGTTTTAGAGGTAGTAGGAATTCTCAAAAGCTATGGCATAGTCCTCGATGCCTATTCTAACAATCTCATTTATATCGCAGACCATCAATTTTTAGTTCTCTTTCCATTTTTTAAATATTTCAACGGTGAAGTAACCCTAAATAAATTATTAAAGCATTGGTGGCACGATCGCATCAATTATGAATATGCAGAATACTGCATGAAATCTATGTTGTGGCACGGTGGGGGCGGCTTGGATGCCTACTTAGATACCGATGAATTTAAAGAAAGAGCATCATCAGCAATTAACGCCAAAATTCAAGGAAATTTGCTGATGATGCCTCTAAACAGTCTCTTTCCAGAATTCCTACTAGAACAAGTTCGCCAACAAGCTTATTACAGCGGACTAGGTCAGTTTTGGCGAGTAATGAGCGATATGTTTATCGCACTCTCCGATAAATACGATCGCCGGGAAATTACATCCATTCCCGAAATAGTAGAGCATATTTTATCAGGTTTAGTCGAAGCAGCCAATCTACCCATTACTTATGGAGTAAATATTAACGGCAAACGGTATGAAATCATCCCAGAATCAGTAGGCTTAACCTTCCTAGCAGATACAGCAGTTCCCTACGTCGAAGCTATATTCTTCCGTGGAACTCCTTTTCCCGGCACTGTTTCTTATAACGCTCAAGTCCAACAAATTTCCCCAGATCAAAGTCGGTTTACTTATGGTGCTTTATATGCGGATCCTTTACCTATTGGCGGTGCGGGAATACCCCCTACATTGCTAATGCAAGATATGCGGCATTTTTTACCCGATTATTTATTGGATTTCTACAAACAAACAAACCGAGGCACGGATAATTTAAGAGTGAAAATTTGCCAGACTTTTCAAAAGTCGATGTTCTGCGTCACAACTTCTACCATATTAGGTTTAGCACCTCATCCCTTAAATACCACTAACCCAGAAGAAAAGGAGGCAAACCGAGTTTATTTAGAAAGTTGGATGGATCGATTTTTAACTTCCCAGTTAGAGGAGGTTAATAATTAACATTAGCGCTTTTTTCACAGACAATACCTTCGCCTTTTTAGGAAAAAATACCATTCGTAGGTTGGTCTGCGCGAAGCGAAACGAACACTCCTAATGTTGGGTTGCGCTGCGCTCCACTACAAGAAAATGGCTGTTAATAATTAACAATCGCGCTTTTTTTTCACAGA
>CALKCV010000534.1 GCA_938083405.1 uncultured Microcoleaceae cyanobacterium
AGCTTCGATTAAATCGGTAATTTCTTCTCTATCGATGCTGTTATCGCCATTTTTATCCTGAAGTTTGTAGGAAAATTTCAGTTTTTCTTCCGGCGTAGCAAAAACAAGTTGTTCTACCGCGTTTAAGAATTCTTCCACATCCACAGTGCCGCTATTATCGGTATCGAATATGGAGAAAAGTCGGGATGCTAAATATTCGTCTTTTAGTCCCAAAGCTTGCTTAAATTCAGATAGATCTATTTGTTGGTCTTCTCCAGCAATTTGAGTGAAGACCTGTCGCAATTCTTCTAAAGTTTCTCTTGGTCTGTCCATAGTTGATTTAACAACAACGCTTTTTCTCGACAATTCTACTTTACTATAGAATTGGTCAAGTATTTTTAGAAACTAGGTTTCTTTTTCAAAAAACGCCAATATTTTGTTAGGTACTTGACAGAAACCTGGTTTCTTGAGTGCTTCTCTATGCGGGTGCGCTGTCAATAGACTTGGCCGCGTTTATAAGGAATTGCTGGCCAATACGCGCGATCTAGCTTTCATGGGTAGGAGAGCATCTCAATGCAAGAAGAAAAGCAATAATTTTCCGCTTTTTGGTAATCAAAAATTAAAAATCAAAAATCAAATATTAAATATGTGATGCACCCCATCGGTAGCCCGTGAAGGCGCGGTTTTTTCTAAGAAACTTTTGTGCTTTGCTCTTGGCAACTTATTGATTATTAATTGGGAACTTATTAATTGACTAAATATGATTAAATTTCTAGGAATAGACCTCGGTTGGAGAACCGGTGCTAGCGGTTTATGTTGTTTGCAATGGGAAAGCGATCGCCTCCAAATATTAAACCTAGATCGTAAAGAAGCGATCGCCGATATCCTCGCCTGGATCGATAAATTTGCTCCGAAAAAAACTTCAGCAATAATCGCCGTCGATGCCCCAACAATTATTCCCAATACCACCGGCATGAGAGTCCCCGATAAACTAGCTCATAAATATTTCGGTCGCTACCACGCCGGCTGTTATCCGGCCAATCTCAATCGACCTTTTGCCGAGCGAACTGTTGCATTTGGGATAAGTTTAGAAAGCAAAGGATTTGCTCACGCCCCTACTATTCAACCGCAAAAATTAGACCGCTATCAAATCGAAGTCTATCCCCATCCAGCCATAGTAAATTTATTTCAACTAGACCGCATTCTCAAATATAAAAAAGGCAAACTGGCAGACAGAAAAAAAGAATTAATCAAATTGCATCGATATATTATTAAGGTATTGCCAACGAAGGAACCAGCCTTAGAAATTAACGAATTAATCGCCGAGTTTCCACCAATTCAAAATATGGCATCTCTTAAAGCTTATGAAGATAAATTAGATAGCGTAATTTGCGCTTATGTTGCCGCCCATTGGTGGTATTGGGGAGAAGAAAAAAACTTAGTTATGGGCGATCGCTCCACCGGTTACATCGTTGTTCCTTGCTCGGACAAAGCCTAAAATTAAACCAAAACAAGGGACGATTAGAAATATGAGCGATAACATGGGTCAACTGAAAACAGAAGTAAGCGCCCTGGAAGCAGAAATAGAGGCCCTCCAAGTAGAAATAGACAAACTCCGAGAAAGGCGATCGTCCTTCCGGGTAGCCGTCAGCTTCCCCAAAAACAACTCCCCAGAAGCGATCGCTGGGTTCCAACGACAAAAAGCCAAAGAGGCAGCGCGGTGGTCCGAGGAACTTCAAGAAATTAACCGAGACCTCAAACCCTTAGAAGCGCAACTGGCCCAAAAGCAAGAGGAACTGGCCCCATTAGCGAGCCAACTTCAATGGCAAGAATTGGAAGAACGAATCCACGAGGGGGGCCAACGGTTACAAGAGCAGGTGACGAAAATCAACCAATTGGCCGATGGCCTAAATGCAGAAATCTCGACCCTCAAAGAGATTTACCGAGAAGTCAACCCCGCGTACTGCCAGTGGTTGCAGAAGTCGGTCAAGGTAGTTGAATTTAAGTCAAAAACCATTCCTTATGTCTTTGTGAAAAAGGACGGGTTTATTTTAAGCAACAAAAAGATCGAGGGGGATGGTCAGGAGTAGCGGGCCTCTGGTATTATCGAAGGTTTTGAAGGTATTTAGGTAAAAATAACATGGCAGAATCAAGCGAAGTCCCATATTTATTGCGGGCAACTCGTGGGGAATCATTGCCGCGTCCGCCAGTCTGGATGATGCGTCAAGCAGGCCGCTACATGAAAATTTATCGGGATCTGCGAGAAAAATATCCCTCCTTTCGCGATCGCTCGGAAAATCCAGAATTGGCAATTGAAATTTCCTTACAGCCTTTTCGGGCTTTTGAACCGGACGGAGTGATTTTATTTTCCGACATTTTAACCCCACTGCCGGGAATGGGAATTAACTTTCAAATCGTCGAAAGCAAAGGTCCGATTATCGATCCCCCCATACGCAGTTTATCTCAGATAGAAGAAATTTATCCCCTGCAACCGGAAGAGTCCCTGCCTTTTATTAAGGAAATTTTGCAAACTCTCAGAGCAGAAGTAGGGAACAAAGCGGCTGTTTTGGGATTTGTCGGGGCGCCTTGGACTCTGGCAGCTTATTCCATTGAGGGCAAGAGTTCCAAAGATTATCGCATAATTAAAAGTATGGCTTTTAGCGAACCTGCCATGCTGCATCAATTTTTGGGCAAATTGGCAGACTCCATCGCCACTTACGTTCGCTACCAGATCGACTGCGGCGCCCAAGTGGTCCAGATGTTCGACTCTTGGGCGGGGCAACTGAGTCCCCAAGACTACGACACCTTTGCTTTGCCCTACCAGAAAAGGGTTGTAGAGCAAGTTAAAGCGACTCACCCCGAAACTCCGTTAATCCTTTATATTAATGGCAGTGCCGGACTGCTCGAAAGAATGCCCAGTTGCGGTGTCGATTTTGTCAGCGTGGATTGGACGGTGGACATGGCAGAGGCCCGCCAGCGCTTGGGTCCGAATGTGGGAGTTCAGGGAAATATCGATCCTTGCGCTTTATTTGGTTCCAAGGACTTTATTAAGTCGCGAGTATTGGAAACTATTCGCAAGGCGGGCGATCGCTCTCATATCCTCAATTTAGGACACGGCGTTTTGCAAAAAACTCCTGAAGAAAATGTCGCTTTCTTTTTTGAAACCGCCAAACAAGCTGACAAGTTATTAGCAGCTTCTTCTTAAGATGGCTTTGAGATTTGAGATTGTCTTTTATGGCTAATCTCAAATCTAATTTAATACTTCTAACTCCTATCCCCTGATGAACTTTAAAAAGATTTTTATAACTGGCGCTAGTGGCTGTATCGGTCACTATATTGTTGAAACCTTAATTCAAGAAACTAAGCACGAACTTTACCTTTTAGTTCGAAACCGCGATAAATTAAAAATAGATTGCAACGCCCGTCCGGGTATCCATATATTAGAATCCGATCTGCGAGAAATAAGTCGCTGGGGGGAGATTCTTCAAACGATAGACGTGGCAATTTTAGCTGCAACGGCCTGGGGAGGGACTCAGGAAGTTTTTGATATCAACGTTGTCAAAACTATTAAGTTGCTGAAGTTACTAAATCCAGAAGTTTGCGAAAATGCGATCTATTTTTCCACCGCAAGCGTCCTGGATCGCCATAACCGATTGCTTACAGAAGCGAATCAATTTGGAACGGATTATATTCGTTCCAAATATGAACTTTTATCTCAGATATCGCGAATGAGAGGCTTGCCGCAAATTACGGCTGTTTTTCCGACTTTAGTATTAGGAGGAGACGGGGTAAAACCCTATTCTCATTTATCTTCTGGTTTGCCGGACATTGTCAAACATATTAATCTGATGCGCTGGTTGAGAGCGGATGGAAGTTTTCACTTTATCCATGCTGAGGATATCGCTCGGGTGGTTCGATATTTGGTGGATAATCCGCCAGAAGCAAATGGAGCAATGAGAAAGTTGGTTTTGGGTAACTCGGCAGTAACGGTAAACCAAGCTATAAAAGAGGTTTGTAAGTATCTAAATAAGTTTAATTTGTTTGGTTTTCCTCTGTCGTCGTGGTTGGTGGAGGTGTTAATTTTCGCGTTCCGGGTGAAAATGGCTCCTTGGGATAGATTCTGTTTGGATTATCGCCATTTTACTTATGACAATCCGGTTAATCCCGCAACTTTTGGTTTGCCGAGTTATTGTTCTACGATGGGAGATGTTTTAAGAACTCGGGGGATTTCTCGTAAGGGAAAAGTTAGCTTGCCTCCAGCGATAGAAATGTCTGCTGTGGAGTCGAGTCATTAAGCGTTAAATCCCCCCCAACCTCCCAAAGGGGGATTTTTTGATGGGGATGGAGGCGATCGCTACTGCCTGTAAATCCAACAGGTCGCATCTACCAATTAGAGGTAACAATTATGATTTCAAAAATAACATTAGAAAATTTTTTTAGCTTCAGAGAGGCGACGAACATAGAACTTAATTCAGGTGTTAATATTCTCCTGGGAATTAATGGCAGTGGCAAATCCAATTTTCTCAAAACAATCCAGTTACTTTATGAGAGTATTATCGGCAACGGTTTGGAAGAATTATTTTTAAAAAAATGGAGCGGTTTTAATACAGTTGCCAATTTTAATAACGATGGAAAAGACTATATAAAACTGTCGTTTGAGTTTGATAAAGATGCTATTAAAAAGATAACAAGTCAAGAAGGCTATCAATTTCAAACTAATCCTACTTATGAAATCGAAATCTCTAAATTAGGTCAAACTTCATATTATTTAAAAGAAAAATTATCTGCCCCAAGCATTAGAGAGGGCGAAGCCGATTTTATCTTTATGGAAATGGATAACGGGCGGGGTATTATTTCGACGCGGGAAGAGGGAAAAGTTGGTATCCAAAGATATCCGCAAGAGAATAAAAAGCTGACTTTTAAATCTACCGAACCGGTGTTGAGACAAATATCGGAACCCGAGAGATTTTATCCCCATTTTACTTTAAAGAGAGCTTTAGAAGAGGCTTCTATTTATTTTTATTTTAATACGACTTTTTCTAGTCCCATCCGACAACCCTCTAGCTATGGTACTGAAACCAAATTGTTACCGGACGGACACAATTTGATGACGATTCTCAATCAAATTAAAAATAATCATCCTTTATACTACGATAAAATCGAAGAGGCTATTAAGAAAATAAACCCGCATTTTAAAGATATCAATTCTGCTGCTTTTGGTTCTAAGTTGTATCTGGTACTTCGAGAAGAGTGTCTGGCAAAAACCGTTTCGATCGAACAAATTTCAGAAGGAACTCTCAGTTATCTGCTTCTGCTATCAATATTATTTAACCCGGAACGAGGCAATTTAATATGTATTGAGGAACCGGAAACTAATCTCCATCCCGATATGATAAACACAATATCAAATGCAATAAAGGAAGCATCAAAAGACACGCAAATTATAATTACAACACATTCGCCATTGTTGCTGAATTTATTCGAGATAGAGGATGTTTTAATCTTTGAGAAAAGCGATCGCAACGAGACAGAGGTTAAGGTTAAGTCGTCGGATGAATTTGAGGACTGGATGGATGATTTTCTGGTCGGTCAAGCTTGGTTACAAGGTTTAATAGGTGGAAAAAGATGGTAAAGCTGGATAAATTAAAGTAACAAAATGATAGATATTACTATTTACATAGAAGGGGTGCAAGGTGGGGAATCAAAAAATAATGCGGCATTAACTGTTGATAATTCCGCTGTTTTTCGCGAAAGTTTTTATAAGTTATTTTCTCAGCAGCTATCCCCTACAAAATTCAATCTGATTATTCAACCTTTTGGCAGCGTAAGCAGGGCAATAAAAATGCTAGGGCATATAGAAGAAGAGGGAACTAATGCTGTTATCTTAATCGATTTGGATGCACCTAAAGAACAAAGAGAAGAAAGACTAAAACATTATAATCCGTTCGAGACGACCAAAATTTTTTTTATGATTCAAGAAATGGAAGCATGGATTATTTCCCAAGTTGACAAAATAGAAGAATTGGGAATCAATGAAGGGTTGAGACGGAAAAGAGCTAATGAAGCAATCGATAATAATTCTTTAATTAAAAATAAACATCCCGAGGAAATTAGCAAACCAAGCGAAAAGCTTGACACAATTTTAAGGCAATATTTTGATGTTGTAAAAATCAGAGGCGGTAAAGAAAAACTCAAAGGTAAAAGATACTTAAAGGCTAAAGATGGCTCTAAATTAATAGGATTGTTAGAGTTACAATTTTTGATGGAAGATTTTGATGAGGTAAGGCGGTTAATGGAGCGCATTCAGGGGTAAAAAAGTGGAATTTTGTTGGTGGCGATCGCTACTCGTAAAAACTCAACTACCACCAAAACCGGCATTGATATTTGCAACCCAAATTCGGATCGCTTATCATATTTTCCTTTTTTTGTCAACCAGTCCGTTTGAGCCTCCCACAAAAATAAATCGCGAACAGCCGATTTTTGACGAAAACTTCAAGGCAGTTTTGAGGTTTTTTTACGGTTT
>CALKCV010000535.1 GCA_938083405.1 uncultured Microcoleaceae cyanobacterium
GGGAGTGGTGTCAGGATCTTTGGCACGATAATTATAACGGTGCCCCCACTGACGGGAGTGCTTGGGTATCTGGTGAAGATAGCTCTAAGCGGCTGCTGCGTGGTGGTTCTTGGCTCAACGTTCCCTGGGTTTGCCGCAGCGCCGAGCGTCACAGGGACGATGCGGGCGTCAGGAGCTACTACTGCGGTTTCCGCGTGGTTCTGGTGTCGGGTGTGTAGTTTCGTTTCTCTTGGCGGTGAGGACTCTTTTTTTCCCTCTGCTCTTTTTCCCTTTTTCCCCTCTTTCCTTCTGGTGCCCCGTCAGGGGCTCGATTTTTTTTGTGGGTGGTTAGCAGCGGTATTGAACGCGGATGTAGCGTCGGGGGTGGTTGGCGTGCGGATCGGGTTGGTTGGTGACTGGGGGTTTTGAGAAACCCAGTTTCTCCCTCCATCAAAACCTGCTAAACTACTAAAAACAATTCATTAATTATTGCTAAAAATATGTCTCGTACATTGACCGCAATTATTTATTGGGAAGAGGACGTTTATGTGGCAGAATGCCCCGAAGTGGGAACTGCCAGTCAAGGAGAAACTCTTGAAGAAGCGATCGCCAACCTTAAAGAAGCAACGGAACTTTATTTGGAAGAGTTTCCCATGCCCAAAAACTCCCGTCCTTTGTTAACCACATTCGAGGTGTTAAATGCCTAAACTACCCCGAGTAACAGGGCCGGAAGCTATCCGTGCTTTAGAGCGATTAGGATTTGTCCGAGTTCGTCAAAAGGGCAGTCATGTCATTTTAAAAAAGCAGTTGCCCCCAGACAACGGAGAAAGCTCTCAAGAATTCATCGAAGTTGGTTGTGTAGTACCTTTGCACCGCAAGACTCTTGCCGTGGGAACTCTTAAAAGTATTTTAAACCAGGCGGGGGTTGACCTTGAGGAATTTTTGATGCATCTTTAGCTGCATTGAGATTTAACAAACCAGTTTCTGGTGGGCGATGGGATTGGATGCAATTGACAATTAACAATTTATCTGTTAAAAAATATTTGGAAACCTCTGAGAAATATAACCATGCAATTATCAATACCCGACTCGGTGGCGGAGGCGATCCGACTGCCAGAAAAGCGTAAAGAAACAGAAATGTTGAAAGAATTGGCGATCGCTCTATACGCCCAAGAATTTCTCGGCTTTGGCAAAGCTAGAGAATTAGCTAATATGGGAGTTTATGAATTTAGTCAAGTATTAGGAGAACGGGATATCTCCAGACATTACGGCAAAGAAGAACTGGAGGAAGATTTGAACTATGCCGGCAGTAAGTAATACTTCTCCACTGTTGAACTTGGCTTTTCGCGATCGCCTTTTTCTATTGCGGCAGCAATTTGGACTAATCCAAATACCGACCGCAGTGCTAGGAGAGTTGAGAATTAATGAATTACTTCCTGGTTCTCTTCTACTGCGAGAAGCGATCGAGGATGGATGGATACAAGTATTGGAAGTTAGCGATCGCAGATTAGTTCGATTATTACAGCAAAATTTAGACCCAAGAGAAACTGGAGAAATAGAACCTTGATGCTTTTTTTAGATGCTTTTTTAAAGGGCGATCGTTCCTCCCATCGGGTCAAATAGTCTTCTGAGAAAACCCCGTTTCTCCCTTTCGGGTAACGCGCTTAGTGAAGATTTAAGAAAAAAAGTTCGTAGTTAAGGAAGCATCCAGGAAAAAAGAGAAACCGGATTTTTTCCCAAAAACCCGGTTTCTGGTGCGCGATGGGACTGGATGCAATTGACAATTAACAATTTATCTGTTAAAAAATATTTGGAAACCTCTCAAAGAGGACAAAACTAATGGAACTACCAACCATCAACCTGTCGGAACCCATCGAAAGCGCTTTACTGTCTTATATTAGCGATCGCCAAGATAGCTCTGCTGAGGCGATCGTGCAAGAAGCACTTGAGAAATTTCTGACTCAACAGGGATATTTACAACCTCCCACCAGAAAAAAGCGCCCCCGCCTCGAACCTGCTTCCAAAGGCAGCGGTTACGCCGATACTTCGGTCAGCCACGATTTAGTTATCGTGGAATCTAACCTGGAAAAACCATAATGAGAGCTATTATTGCCGATACCGGACCGTTATACGCTGCGATCGATTCAGACGACCAATACCACCAAAGAGCTGCGGCAGATTTCAACCAGATTGAAACAGATAATTTAGGAGTTGTTCTGGCTTATCCGGTTTTTTTAGAAGCCTACAGTTTGGTTTTATATCGTCTTGGAAATCGGAATGCTAGCGCTTTTGTTAAGCAAATTTTTGAAGGTTTCGAGTTGATTAATCCTACCCCAGAAGATTATTTGGAAGCCACCAAATTAATAGCTAGATTTTCCGACCAACAAATTACTTTATTTGATGGGATAACTGCAATTTTAGCTAATCGTTTGCAAGTACCAGTCTGGACTTACGATTATCATTTCGATCTGATGCCTGTCTCGGTATGGCGCTATTAATTTGCGAGGAAGAATGATGAAAGATTACCACATCAATATTTTCTATAGCGAAGAGGAAGGTTGGTAGTTGGGGAAGCATCCAGGAGATTT
>CALKCV010000536.1 GCA_938083405.1 uncultured Microcoleaceae cyanobacterium
GGTCGTATCTAGCAATGAAGCAACGGTTTAGATCGATCCAATACAGTAAAATTGTCGCTCGCGGCGCGATCGCGGCGAGAAGTGTCGGAAAGTTAGGATTCTAACTTAAACGCAATTTTCTTTATTATTCAAGCAGTATTAATTTAATCTATGGTAAGAAATGACAATGGAATCTCCTATAGAGGAATCTAATTCACAAAGGTGGGTTATAGGTAAAGAATTTAGATTTGAGGCATCTCATAAACTACCCAATCACGACGGGAAATGTGCGAGATTGCACGGTCATTCTTGGCGTTGCGTTATTTATGTCGCTGGGAATAAGTTGATAAATTCTGGTGCAAAGCAGGGTATGATTATGGATTATGAAGATATTAAGAAGCAGATTAAACCGTTGCTCGATAATTATTTAGACCATTACCACTTAAATGAAACTACCGGTTTAGCTAATCCCACCAGCGAAGCGATCGCCAAATGGATTTACGATCGCCTCGAAGATAAAATTCCGGGACTTATCGCAGTAAAAGTTGACGAAACTTGCACTAGCCAATGCATTTATTCTAAAGGAAAACAGAATTTTTTTTTAGTGTAAAATAAGGGCGAGTTTTGGAGCATCTAAATTTTGAAGAAAACCAAAAATTAAATGCTTTTTGTTAGCGGTCAGTTGTTAGTTGTTAGTGGTTAGTCGCCCAACTGACAACTGGTGGAGTATTAATTGCATACAAAATTATCATGTCAAGCTCTTTTGCAACAGTTTACATTCATCCGAGTCAGTTTCCCGATCGCGTGTATCAAAACTATTTAGATGGATTTTCTGCCAAAGAAATCGACCATAGATTTCATTACGATAGCGTTAAGCAAAGTCAAAAGTGGTTAAAAATTCACGCCGCCTATTCTCCCGCGAGTGTGAATGGAGATTGTATCAATGCTTACGATCGCTGCTTTGCAGAAACAGCAAAACGTTTAGAAAACGATCCTCAATTACAACTGATTGCTTTAGGATGTGGAGGAGGAGAGAAAGATAGCAGTCTTCTCTCGGGTTTAATAAAAAAAGAAAGAACCATCTCTTGCTATCCAGTGGATGTCAGCTTATCTCTAGCTTTAATTTCTGCTAGTGCCATGGAGAAAGTTGCTGCGAAGGCATCAATTCAACCTATTGTTTGCAACCTGCTTGCAGCCGGGGATCTAGTTCAACTCATCGAAGGACAGGAAACAGCAAAACGGAGGATAGTAACATTCTTTGGGATGATTCCTAACTTCCATCCAGATAAAATCTTGCCCATTTTAAGCAATTTTATCGCTCCGGGAGATCTCTTGCTATTTAGTGCCAATTTAGCTCCTGGAGCCGATTACCTAAAGGGCATTCAACAAGTTTTGCCGCAATACGATAACGAACTGACGAAAGATTGGCTGATAACAATCCTAACCGATGCGGGGGTAGAGAGAGATCGAGGGAAGATCGTAGCCGGGATAGAACCAGATGAGAAGAATCCCGAACTATCGAGGATTGCCTTTTATTTTGAAGTCGAACGGGAGGTGAACTTCAAATTAGACGATCGCCAAATCCATTGGCAGGTAGGCGAGCGGGTGCGATTGTTTTTCTCCTATCGCTACACAACGCTAAAAATTCACTACCTCCTCGGCAGCTACGGCATCAAAGTGCTAGAATCTTGGGAAGATAACAATCAAGAAGAAGGTGTTTACCTTTGTTGTAAGGAGTCAACATAAAAATGAAAAAACAAGCATTGGTCACGGGTTCGGCTAAGGGAATAGGACGGGCGATCGCCCTGGAGCTTGCTAGTAAGGGATTTGATGTCGCATTTCACTACAACCGGAGCGAAGAGGCGGCCAAAGAAGCCTGCGAGGAAGCCAAAGGATACGGAGTGGAAGCGATCGCCCTACAAGCAGATATCTGCGATAGCGATCGGGCTCGCTCTTTGGTAGAAAACGCTGTCGAAGGGTTGGGCGGTTTATCAGTTATTGTAAATACTGTTGGCAACTATTCCCAGTCCGAGAGTATGACCAGCGAAGTTTCCATAGAAGATTGGCATGAGGTTATCGATTCCAATCTCAATGCAACCTTCTATGTGACGCGAGCGGCCATCCCCCACCTCAAAGCTGCCAATGGCGGCCGCATAGTGAATTTTGCTTGCGCCAGCGCTCACAATTTACTTGCCCGAGAGGTCAACACAGCCTACATTATTGCGAAAACAGGCATCATTATTTATACTAAATCTTTAGCACAGGAATTGATAAAAGACAAGATTACTGCTAATGTTGTCTCTCCTGGGATTGCCGAAAATTCCTTCGATGTCGAGGAGATTTCCTCGACTTTACCCGCCAAACGTCCGGCAACCCTGGCAGAAATCGTGCGAGCTGTTTGGTTTTTTATCGACCCCGAATCCGAATACATTACCGGGCAAAACTTAGAAGTTTCAGGGGGATGGTTTTTGTAGGCGAGCCGATAACAATTAACAATTAACAATTAACAATTAACAATTGGGTCAAAGGGTTATAACCAGTGATTTTACTGGTTTTGCCTCTCTTGCCTTCTGGTTTTTATTGAGGAATGAAAAATGCTAAAAATTGAAGATATTTACGAGCTGCACGAAAAATATCGGGATGCACTCGAAGCCAAAGTCGAAGAGTTTACGATTGGCGACAAGAGTTTTAAATTTAATTCCGAACAAGCCATTTTAGGCGTAATCAATCTTTCTAACGACTCTTGGTATCGCGAAAGCGTCTGTTTGACTCCAGACCTGGCCATTCGTCGCGGAATGGTACTCAATGCCCAAGGTGCAGATATAGTCGATATTGGCGCCGAATCAACTTTAGGAAACGCACAAAGGGTTGAAGATGTCGAGCAAAACAGCCAAATTTTACCAGTTCTTCAAGCACTCAGTCAAGCCGGAGTTTTAACCTCCATTGAAACCTATTACCCCGAAGTAGTTCGCGAATGCTTGAAAGCTGGAGCTAATGTTATTAATTTAACCGGAACTGCGGGGACAGAAGAAATTTATCGCATAATTTCCGAATTCGATGCCGGGGTGATTATCTGCTACGTTCAAGGTAAAAATGTCCGCGAAGTGGGAGATTTTGAATTTGGAGGCGATCCGACTAACTTGATGTACGAGTATTTCGCCCGAGAAATTGAAACGGCGACGAAATTAGGAGTTCGCAAAATTTTTGTCGATGCGGGTTTGGGTTTCTATTACAAAAATCTGGAGGATAGTTCGCAGCGTATTAGCTACCAGATGAAGACTTTTTTGAAGACATTCCGATTGCGAAAATTAGGGTTTCCAGTTTGTCACGCTCTTCCCCATGCATTTGAATGTTTTGGCGAAGAAGTTCGCAGTGCGGAACCGTTTTTTGCTGTCCTG
>CALKCV010000537.1 GCA_938083405.1 uncultured Microcoleaceae cyanobacterium
AACTACTCATATAGTAGCCAATTTTTATACTTTTACTATTGATATTTTCCGAAACAAACCATACCTAAGCTGGCTAAATTTTTCCATTAGACCTCGGGGTCAACTAATTCGTTAACATTAGTTAACATCCAATATTTCCGAATTTATTCTCTTCCATGACCAAATTCTTCTGTTTTATAACTACTAAGTTCAAATTCTGCGGGATTGGTAATTGCTTGATTAAAAGTATCTCTAATATTGTCATATAGTGTCGGTTGATTTTTTTTAACCGCTATGACGTAATCTGCTTCTTTTTAAGCAATCCGGGAAACAATTTCTTTTTGACAACCCATAGCATCAATAGTCACAATACAATCTTTAAGATCGAGTAGGGTTAGTAATTCGGGAATTGCTGTTATTTCATTGAATTTCTCCGAAACTTTTCGTTGTCCCAAAACCAAGCCGGAGGAACTTGCCCAAGCGCTAACCATCTCAATAGCACTTTGCTGGGATTTTCTACAGGGCGAACGACGCAATGTTTTTCCGTCAATTGCCACAACTTCTTTTTCTGTTACTCTTTCAATACTTTTAATCCAATTCAAAAAACACGACTGAAATTGTTCGGGGTCTATTCGTGCAAAAACCCTGCCAAATGTATCATTATAAGGAATCCCATTGGGAAGCTCCAAGATTGTTCTCAGCTAACTAGATTTAGCTTTTCCATAGTTTTCTATATCTAACTCACCCTCTCCACCACAGATAATCGCGCAAATAGCTATAGTAATAATATCTATTAATTTATGAGCGCTACGCGCTCTATTCTTGGGTCTTCAACATCTTCAAAATGTTCGGCAATTGTCAGTTTTGGTTGTAATTTCATACAATTAATCCTTATAATTTGCAAGTCATTGATCTGTTAAAATTGTACCATAAAATAATTGGCAAAAATTAGATGCGTTTGCCCTGCTGTCCCCCCTCTCCCTTGTCTCCCTTGTCTATAAACGCAATTCCTTGCCGCTTGGAGTATAGTTGTCAATTGTTAATTGCTTCTGAGACTGCAAGGCAGTAGCGATCGCGTCCTTCTTCTTTTGCTTGATAAAGAGCGCGATCCGTGCTTAAAATAAAACTATCTATATTTTGTTTTGAGTTAGGAGTTAAGCTATGAACTCCCATACTCAGAGTCACAATCTCCCCTGCTACAGAGCATCGGTGAGAAATTGCTAAAGCGCGAATAGCAGTTTGGATTCGTTCTGCGATCGCTACGGCCCCCTCTAGCTCCGTTTCGGGAAGGATCGCGGCAAACTCTTCACCTCCATAACGAGAGACTTGGGCTTTTTGATAAGGTCGAACCACCTCTTCTAGAGTCTTGGCAACTTCTTGAAGAACGCGATCGCCTGCTTGATGACCGTAGCGATCGTTGTACTGCTTGAAACAATCCACATCGCATAAGATGAGGGCAAGGGGTTGCTGAGTTTGTTGGCTTTCTTGCCAAACTTCAAAAAGATAGGTATCGAAGGAGCGACGATTGGCCACATGGGTCAAACCGTCCAAATTTGCTAAATGCTCTAAGGCTGCATTTGCCTCTTGGAGAGCCTTTTCAATAGTTTTGCGGCGTTTAATTTCAAGTTCTAGCTCTTGGTTTTTCTGTACTAGAGCTTGGGTACGCGCCTCCACTTGAGCTTCTAAAGTTTGGGTGTAATTTTCGACCTGTTCGTAGAGTTGAGAATTTTCGATAGAGATGGCAGCTTGGGCGATGAGGAGGTTGAGAACTTCGATGCGGTTTGGCGTGAAGGCTTCTGCGGTGAGGTTGTTTTCTAGATAGAGAATGCCGATCGCTTTACCTTGCGTGAAGATAGGGGTGCAGATGAGACTTTTGGGTTGGTGGTGGATGAAATAGGAGTTTCCCATAAAGGTTTTGTTTTCTTCGACGTTATTGATGCGCAGGGTCTTTTGAGTTCGTTTGACGGTGTTAATGACTGCCCTGGGTAGGCTTTCGGTTTCGTTAAGGGGAATGCCAGATAGCTGACAGTTGCGGCGATCGCATTGCACGGCGAGGACCCAAGTGCCGGAATTGTTTAAAATTAAGGAGCCTTTGTCCGCTCCTGCGTTTTCGATAACCACGCGCATTAATTTACAGAGCAAGGCATTGAGTTCTATTTCTTGGGAGATCGCACGGGAGGCTTCGATCGCCGAGGTGAGGTCGAGAACGGAGGTCATGGTAGTGAGTGTATCGATCTTTCTTAGCCTGGTTCGGGGATTGAGGGAATATTCGGCTTTTTCGAGGATGGGGGCGAGAAGTTGTGGATATTTTTCTTCGAGTCGATCGGTTTTTGCCTTGGCACCCCACCGCGCATAGCAGTAATAAGCCTCTTGCATGTAGGCAACGGCTACTTTTGCTTTGCCCCAGTGGAGGTAGAATTTTGCCGCGAGTTCGTTGGCTAAGGCTTCTTCTTGAATATAGGCGTTTTCTTTGGCTCCGGCTATGGCAAGGTCATACATCTCCATTGCTTCTACTTTTTCGTTAAAAACTCGATGTTTTTCTGCTTTCATTAAGTTAAGTTTGTGAGCGTAATTCATCGGAGCGCAATCTGCCCATTTTGCCATCCTTGCTTCATGGGATAAAATACGCGCCATTCTATCTTCTCGCTCTATCTTTTCTAAGCTCAGATATATATTAAGATGCGACAAGGCATCATAAAAATAAAATAAAGGTACGAATACTTGACCGGGTATTCCTTCCAGGTAAGATTCCGCTATTGCGCCACTTTCTATGGCTTTTTCGCTATTTTCAAAAAAGTAATACAGAAAAAGTTTATCGATATAAAATGCAGCAATCAAACTAATGTCGTTATCTTTATTGCGGGGGAGCAGCATTTTCTCTTCGTTATAAGCCTCTCCTTTCAAAACAGATGGATTAGAATTTTTTCCTCTTAAATTTAAAACAGTTTGTCGATAAAGTCCGTGCAAATTAAATACCATTTGTTGTTTTAATTTACCTATTTGTAAGCTGTAGTCAAACATTTCTCCTTCCAGATCGATTAAATTTCTACCACAAACAAAAGAATGAGCGCAATAATCTAAAGCCGCAAAGGATGCAGATTCAAAATCGCCACATTCTAAGCCAATTTTATAGCAATTCAAAAGTAGTTCTAATGTCGAATTAATATGCTCTTTCCAGTGTTTGACAGAAAGGCAAACAATTTCTATAGTCTTAGCAGAGAATTCCTTGGATTCAATTTTATTTGACAGATTTAGAGCTAAGTTGCCAAAGCGATATCCCGACTCGATATCCAGGGCAATGCCGCAAAGAATTAAAGCATAGTTTGCATAAGCCGATGGGGAAACATCCGCATGTCCGCAAGTGATGGATAAATCTACCTGTTTGGCGACAATAATCGGTAATAAATTAGGAAGTGTCAAATAAGCTGCATTTAAAATTGCGGACAAAATTCGCATTGATGCTAATCCTTTTCCATCGGTCATAATCGGCAGATCGATTAAAGATTCAACGAACTTGCCGGAGAGCTTTCGCTCGATTTCAGAGAGATATCGCTCTACATCAATTTTATCTGGATTTTCAGGTAAGTCAATACCTAAAATAGAAATAAATTTCAACGCAACTTGAATCGCTTCTAAGAGTTTGTTTTGGGACATCAAAAGTTGAATTTGAACTTCATAAGCCTTAACTCGGTCTAAGGGATTTTTGGCATTTTCCAATAAAATATTTATTAGCTCTTTGGTTTTAGTCGATTCTCCGGCCAAATAAGCGGTTTCTGCGGCTAGTTCGTAGAGCGATAAAGCTTCTTTGTAATCTTGTTTCCAAGGATATTCTGGCAGCAAAGAGCGTGCTATTTCAGTATATTCAAAGGCTGCGGTGTAAGCTGTGGTGGTTTTGGCCTTTTTTGCGGCCATGAAATTTAATTGTGCTAACTGGCGCTTGCGATCTGGTTGCGCAATCAGGTCAGAACCCAGATTTATTTGATTGACAATATCAAAAATTTTGTCTTCAAGATTTTCGATGGAAGTGTTATTTAGCAACAGGTTTCCAATTTTTAAATGAGCGCTCTGTTTTTGGTCTTCACAGATCGAGGAATAAGCAGCTTGTTGGACGCGATCGTGCAAAAAACGATAGCTAACCGAAACTTTTTCAATACTCTTGCCATCGTTTTGCTCTTCCTGGAAAAACTTATAGGTCTGGCTCTGGGGAACGACCAAGCCCTGCTGCAAAGCCGCCCACAAAGAAGCCGCCACCTCTTCTTGGCTTGCCTCGCACGCCACCGCCAAGGTCGCCAAATCGAACTGGTTGCCAATGCAAGCCGCCAGTTGAAACACGGATTGCGTCGCCTCCGGCAGTTTCCGCAACCGCCCCACCATAAACGCTACCACATCATCCGTTAGGGCTAACTGCCGCACCTGAGTCAAATCGCACTGCCAATAAAGATCGTCGGCATGGAAGGTAATACAGCCTTCTTCGTACAACCCGACTAAAAACTGGGTCGTAAAAAATGGATTTCCCTTAGTTTTTTGATAGACCAACTTGGATAAAGGGGCGGCGATTTCCGTCGAACAGAGCAAAGTATCGGCAACCAAACGAGTAATATCCACCTCGCCCAAAGGATCGAGCCTTAGAGTATCAATGTTTGTACCTTTTTTGGCTATTTCATCAAAAGTCAGCATTAACGGATGGGTCGGAAACACTTCGTTATCTCGATAGGCTCCAAGCACCAGCAGAGAATCGGCTTTTGTTTCTTGTCTTTGGGTCGTCGCAGGGGAAAAGACTGAAACATCCTCATTCATCAACAACTTCAGCAAGTTCAACGATGCGGAATCGGCCCACTGCAAATCGTCGAGAAAGATAACCAGGGGATGCTCGATGGTGCTGAAGACGCGAACAAACTTGCCAAAGAGTAAGTTAAAGCGGTTTTGCGCCGCACTGCCAGAGAGTTTTGGTACTGGGGGTTGTTTGCCGAGGATCCTTTCTAATTCGGGAATCGAGTCGATGATGACTTGGGCATTGTCTCCCAAGGCATTAAGGATTTGGGTTTTCCAATTGGCTAAGTCAGCGTCCGATTCCCCGAGCAATCGCCCCATCAAGTTTCCGAAGGCTTCCAGGAAGGCAAAGAACGGTATATTGCGATTAAACTGGTCGAATTTACCTTTGATAAAGTAGCCCCGTTGCTTGACGATGGGCTTGTGAATTTCGTTGATGAGGGCAGTTTTACCAATCCCTGAAAACCCGGCAACGAGCATCATGGACGTCGCACCATTGGCGGCGCGATTGAAGGCTAAGAGCAACCTTTGCACTTCGGCTTCCCGTCCGTAGAGCTTTTCGGGTACGCTGAAGCGATCGCACAAGTCCCGCTCCCCTAATACGAAACTTGCAATCTTTCCCGTCGCTTCTAATTGTTCGAGACATTTCTCTAGGTCGTGCTTCAACCCCAAGGCACTTTGATATCGGTCTTCGGCATTCTTTGCCATCAACTTGAGGACAATCCCTTGCAACGCAACTGGCACTGCCCCCCGTTCGCTGCAGGCTGGAAACTTTACCGCCTCAGCAATATGGCAATGTACCAATTCCAGGTCTTTCTGTCTTTTCGCCTGGGGGGTGGAAGATACAGAAGGCGAATCCTTGCTAGAAAAGGGTAGCTTGCCGGTCAGCAGTTCAAAAAATGTCGCGCCAAGGGAATAAAAATCCGTGCGATAATCTATGCCCCGGTTCATCCGTCCGGTTTGTTCCGGGGAAATATAAGCCAGAGTTCCTTCGAGAAGGTTGGGGTTAGCGAGTTGCTGTTGCTCTTTCGGCAGCAAGCTGGAGATGCTGAAGTCGATTAGTTTGACCTTGCCCGTTTCTGGGTGGATGAGGATGTTGCTTGGTTTGATGTCTTTGTGGACGATGCGCTGTTGGATGAGATAATGGAGTACCGAAGTCAGTTGAATGGCAATGGCAAGGAATTCGCTCAGGTTTCGCTGCGACTTTTTCCAATAGTAATCAAGGGACATCTCGCCCCCATCTGTCATCACGAGAGCGTAAGCGTTGCCGTAGCGCTCCAGGGCCAGGGACCGAACGAGGGCGGGATGTTCCAGGTTACGGGTGATGACGTATTGGTTGTGGAACTGGACTAACTCGTTGAAGTTGGGGTGTGGGTTCCGCAGGAGTTTAATAATGACTGGTTGACCATCCCTGGCTCTTATAGCCCGATAGACTATAGTGCGAGTTCCTGCGTAGATTGAGTCAGTTTTAATATAATCGGCTAAGTCGAGCATAATCATCACCAAGATAATGGTAGCAGTAAAAACAGTCGATCTGTCTAGCTAATATTATACCGATTTGCGCTAGAAGTGGAATTAATTTTTTCAAGGGCCTTAACTATCCCTTCGTGGGAAGGACCAGAGCGAAGGTAGTACCCACTCCAATATTTGAATCGCAAGTAATTGTGCCGCCGTGTTTTTCGGTTACGATATTGCGGGCGATCGCCATTCCCAAACCGGTCCCTTTTCCTACTCCCTTGGTGGTGAACCCTTGCTCGAAAATCCGGTCTAATATTTCTGGTTTCATGCCGCCTGCGTTATCGCTTATCATAATTTCTACCGCCTCCTCCAGCATAGAAGTGCGAATGGTAATCCGATTCGGGTTCGCCTCGATTTCTGAATATGTTTTCCCTTCGTTGGCTTCGTCAAAAGCATCGATGGCGTTGGCGATAATATTCATAAACACCTGATTGAGTTGTCCTGGGTAGCAGTTTATTTCTGGAAGTTCTTGGTAGTCTTTGATGATTTCAATCTCGGGACGTTCGACCTTGGCTTTAGTGCGATGTTTGAGAATGAGTAAGGTACTATCAATGCCTTCATGGATATCGAACTCTGTTTTCTGCTCTCGGTCTTTGCGCGAAAAGGTACGCAGGCTATTACTAATATTGCCGATGCGTTCCACTCCTATAGTCATCGACTCTAGCAATTTTGGTAAATCTTCCCGGATGAATTCTAGCTCTATAGCTTCTATCTCTTCTTCTATCTCTGCATCTGGATTGGGCATTTTCTTCTGATACAAGTCAATTAAACCGAGTAAATCTTCCACATAGTCTCGGGCCGGTTCGATATTGCCTTGCAAAAATCCAATAGGATTATTAATCTCGTGGGCGACACCTGCGACTAAGTTCCCTAAAGCTGACATCTTTTCGCTTTGAACTAGCTGTAATTGAGACTGCTTTAAATCTACTAATGCTCGCTCTAGTTTCTCCTCTTTCTGACGTCGCAGATTCGCCTCAAGAGTTAAGGCTACTAAATTGGCAACCGAACGCACAAAATTTTGTTCTGCCTGAGTCCAAACCCGCTTGCTAGCCACTTGTTCGCAGCAAAGAATTCCGTAGATTTGTCCATCCAATAAAACGTTAGCATCAAGCATTGACACAATATTAAGAGGAACTAAATAATCATCTTGAAAATCGCGAGTTCTCGGGTCGTTTTGAACGTCATCAGATACTAATAAAGCTTCTAAGTTAATAGCACTAAAATAGTAGGGATTGTCCGCAACCAATAGCTCAAATCCTTGTGAATGATGCTTCCTAGAGCTTTCAAATAAATCTACGCAGTCAATTATAGTACCCCCTTTGTCAAAAAGCCAGATGCTTACGCGCTCTACTTTTAAGGTACTAGCCGTTGCTGTAGTTAATTCTTGAAATGATGTTTTTAGTTCCCCGGAGCTAATGGCTTTACTTTGAGAAAGATTAGAGATTGCTAAAACTTGTGTCTGCATTATTTGTTCGTTTTCAATTAATTTACTCTGAGTTTTTTGTAGGGTCTGAAGCGATCGCTCTAACCTTTCTACATAGCTTTTACTCTGAGAATAAAGCCAAGCATTTTTAAGACAAATAGCGGCCCCGGCGCTGATAAATTCAACGATTGTCTGACGGTGGCGGGTAAAAACCCCTTTGGTTGTTGGATGTTCCAGATACAAAATTGCAACTAAATTACCGCGCTCTAGTAACGGCAAGCAGAAGACGCTTTGGGGTTGATATTTGAGTAAATAACCTTGTAGAATGCCTGCTATTTCGGTTTTAGCTTCGTCAATTAATACGGGTTTTTTGGTATTTTTTACATATTGAACCAGACGAACCGGTGCCGGGATATCTGGGCTAATCGGCCTTGACTTTGTAGAAGTCTCCACCGTACCATCGTCGGTCAGTTTTGCCATTGCCCGCAGTTGCCATTGTTCGTCCTCGTGGGGAACGAATAAAACAGTTTTTTGCGCTCCGGCATTGGTGAGGATAATTTGGACAATTTCTATGAGAAGTTGCTCTAGTTCGATGGAACCAGAGAGTATTTGGGCGGCTTGCAAAATAGAGGCGAAGTCTAGGGCTTCTGAAATCTGCGTGCCGGTCCGGGTCCCGTCTTGTCTGACTGAGGTTAGGGTAGTAGCGATGCTTTCTAAACTATCTATGGGATTAAATTCTACCCGTTGCTGTTGCAGGATGGGGGCGAGGAGTTGGGGGTATTTCGCTTCTAGTTGCTCGGTTTTGGCTTTAGCGGACCAACGGGCATAGCAATAGTATGCGTCTTGCATATAAACTGCGGCAATTTTTTCTTTGCCCCAGTCGAGGTAGAATTTGGCGGCGAGTTCGTTAGCTAAGGCTTCTTCTTGGAGATATTCGTTTTCTTTTGCTCCTGCGATGGCGCGATCGTACAGTTCCATTGCTTCTAATTTATGACAGGAAATACGCCGTTCTTCAGCCCGCGCTAGATCGTATTTATGCTGGAAATTCATTGGGGCACTATCTGCCCAGATTTTCATCTTTTTTTGATTCTCGCAAACCTTAGTTAGCAGCTCTGAATTAACTAAATTATCCAACTCATCAACGCATCCCAAGCGAATTAAAGAATCATAGAAATAAAAGACTGTTTCCGTCAGAAATCCTACCGGTCCATCTAAATATTTTTCCGCTAATTTGGAATTTTCTAAAGCTCGACTGCTATCCTCAAATAAATAGAGTAAGATGGCTTGATTGAAATAAAAGTAATGCAATCCAAATCTATCGTTGATTTGAGAATGAAATCTAACGAATTCATCGGCATCGAAAGAATCTCCTCCAAAAATATGAGGTTTGTTTTCTCGACCTAAAAGCTTTACAACCGCTCGATAAAAAGGTTGATTCCAAGAAAGAGCAGTTTTTTGCTGGATAGACAATAAAGCTCGATCGAAATTCGTTATCTCTTTTTCTAGATCGGTCAATTCTCGTCCTAGAAAGTAAAAATTTTGACATTTTGCAAATATTGAATAACCAGCAAATTCAAAGTCTCCACTCTCTAAACCGCTGCTGTAAGCTTGAGTTAAAAACTGCAAAGTTTCTTTGACGTGACGTTTTCCGTGAGTTGCATATGCACCTAGTATTTGAAATACTTTACTACTGACAACAGTCGAATTAGATTGACTAAGTAATTTCAAGGCAAGTTGACCGAACTGATACAGTCGTTCTAGATCTTGTTTTAAAACATTGACCCAGATTCCATAACAACTGTATGCATAAGGAGAATAGGGAGAATTTCCATACTCTAAGGAAAGTTTGACTTGAGTAGAAATAACAATAAAATTTAAGTTTGGGTCGGCGATAATAGCAGCAGCCGAAACTAGCATTAATGTACTAGCCGCTGCCAATTTATGCGGGTCTTCCAAGGCAGGCAGTTCGGCAATTTCATCTAAACTGAATTTAGCCACAACATCCTCGATATTTTCTAACTCCTGCTTGACATCTTCCATAGTAGGAGATTTGGGCAAGGGGAACCCTAATTCTTGGAGCAGATTGCGGGCAATTTCGATGCACTCTAAAAATTGATTTTGTCCCGCGCAAAATTGCATTTTGATTTGTAGGGTCTTGACTCGATCTAGACAGCTTTTGGCATGGAAAGTCACAATCTTTACCAATTCTTCCATGCGCTCCAGATTACCTGCTAGGTATGCCGCTTCTGCTGCGTTTTCGTGAAGCGTCAGAGCTAAGGAATAGCAATGTTGCCAACAGTCTTTGGGGAGTAACCCCAAGCCGGTATCAAAATACTTCAAGGCAGCTGTATATGCTGTTGCCAATTTAGCCTTAGTGCCTGCCTGCAAATTAAGAGAGGCTAATCGATTGAGTTCGGCTCGATCGGTAATTAGCTCCACTCCGATATTAATTTGATTGACAATATCAAACAACTTCTGAGCTTTCTGGCTTTCTGGAGTTTTCTGTAAAAGCAATTTACCGATTTTCAGATGAGCTTCCCGTTTGCGTTCTTGAGGAATTAATGAATAGGCCGCTTGTTGGACGCGATCGTGTAAAAAACGATATTCGACCGATATTGCCCGAGTCTGTTCTACTTCACCCTGGAAAAACTTATAAGTTTCGCTCGCAGGCAACACCAAGCCCTCTTGCAACGCTGCCCAAAGATTCGCCGCCACATCCTCCCAAGACTGCTCGGAAACGATCGCCAATGTCTCTAGGTCGAACTGGTTGCCAACACACGCCGCTAACTTGAGAACTTCTTGGGTGACATCCGGTAACTTATGCAGGCGACCCGCCATAAACTCCACTACATCCGAAGTGAGGGCAGCATCATGCACCCGTGCTAAGTCGCATTCCCAATACCCTAACTCTAAATTGAAGATAATTAAGTCCTCTTCATAGAGTCCTATGAGAAATTGGGTAGTAAAAAATGGGTTGCCTTTGGTTTTTTGATACACTAGCTCGGTCAGCGATCGGGCAATGTCTTCGCTACAACTGAGGGCCCCTGCGACCAATTGGTTGATATGACTCTGGGCTAATGGCTCCAGGGTAATTGTGGAAATAACGGCTCGCTCTTTCTGGAGTTCGTCTAGCAGCAACATCAACGGATGTGCGGTCCATACTTCATTATCTCGATAAGCTCCTAGTACCAGCAAATATCCCCCTTCCGATTCCTCCATCAACAACTTCAGTAGATTCAACGATGCTAAATCCGCCCATTGCAGATCGTCGAGAAAGATGACTAGGGGATGCTCGATGGTTGTGAAGACGCGAATAAATTTGCCAAACAATAAGTTAAAGCGGTTTTGTGCCGCACTGCCAGAAAGTTCGGGGACGGGAGGTTGTTTGCCAATAATCCGTTCGAGTCCGGGGATAGCGTCGCTCAGAACTTGTCCGTTTTCTCCCACTGCTTCGAGTATCGATGCTTTCCACTCTTGCAACTCCCCGTCCGAGGAGCCGAGCAACTGCCCCATCAAGTCGAGGATCGCTTGTACGAAGGCAGAAAAGGGAATGTTGCGATTTAACTGGTCGAATTTCCCTTTGATGAAGTAGCCTCGCTGCTTGACGATAGGTTTGTGAACTTCGTTGATGACGGCTGTTTTACCTACTCCCGAAAACCCTGCCACTAGCATCATTTCGGTATTGCCGAGCGCTACTCGGTCAAAGGCATCAAGCAAGGTTTGCACTTGTGTCTCCCGCCCGTAGAGTTTTTCGGGGATAATGAAGCGATCGCTCCTGTCGCGCTTCCCTATTTCAAAGCTGGCAATCTCTCCCGTGGCTTCTAATTGTTCCAGGCATCGCTCTAGGTCGTACTTCAAACCCAAGGCACTCTGATATCGGTCTTCGGCATTTTTGGCCATCAACTTTTTGACAATTGCCTGCAACACGACAGGAACTTCGCTCTTGACAGGAAACTCGACCGCCCGAGCAATATGACAATGGACCAACTCCATCGGGTCTCTGGTAGAAAAGGGTAATTGTCCGGTCAGGAGTTCAAAGAAGGTTGCCCCCAGGGAATAGAAATCCGTGCGATAATCGATACCTCGGTTCATCCGTCCGGTTTGCTCTGGGGAGATGTAGGCCAGGGTTCCTTCGAGAAGGTTGGGGTTGGTAAGTTGCTGCTGCTCTTTTGGCAGCAAGCTGGAGATGCTGAAGTCGATTAGTTTGACTAGACGGGTTTCTGGCTGGATAAGGATGTTGCTTGGTTTGATGTCTTTGTGGACGATGCGCTGTTGGATGAGATAATGGAGTGCCTCGCTCAGTTGGATGGCAATGGCAAGGAATTCTGGGAGGTTTCCCTCCAACTGCTGCCAATAGTCCTTCAGGGCAAGCTCGCCTCCATCGAGCATAACCAGCGCGTAACCGTTGCCGTAGCGTTCGAGTGCTAGGGGCCGAACGATCGCTGGATGTTCCAAATGGCTGGCGATCGCGTATTGGTTGCGCAACTGTACCAGTTCGTTGAAGTTCGGGTGGGGGTTTCGCAAGACTTTGATAATGACGGATCGATGGTCGCTGATGCGAGTGCCTCGATAGACGAGAGTTCGAGTGCCTTGGTAGAGGTTTTCGCCAAAGCGGTAGCCGGGAAGGTTCATCATGCTCGTGTTTTTCATGCTAAGAATTGGGTTGTTGTTAGTAGAACAGGCGTCTCGCCTGTTAGGAACGTAGCGTCTCGCCTGTTAGGAACGTAGAACAGGCGTCTCGCCTGTTAGGAACGTAGAACAGGCGAGATGCCTGTTAGGAACGTAGAACAGGCGAGATGCCTGTTAGGAACGTAGAACAGGCGAGATGCCTGTTAGGAACGTAGAACAGGCGAGATGCCTGTTAGGAACGTAGAACAGGCGT
>CALKCV010000538.1 GCA_938083405.1 uncultured Microcoleaceae cyanobacterium
CCAATAACCCATCCGTTAAATCCGTTACCAAATCCGTTGCTAAAAACCTAATTGACATTTTTGTTAACAGGCATTCCGGCCCGTTCTACGAACCCCATTAAATCGCTCTTCGCGATTACTACGAATTTGCTTTTTTACCACCAATAACCCATCCGTTAAATCCGTTACCAAATCCGCTGCCAACTAACCTTCCTCACCCGCTAACAACCTAATTGTTAAATCGCTAAAGCGATTACTACGAACTGGCAACCACAAAGGATTATAAAAAGAATCGCTGACCGCACTTTCTCCTAATACCCTAACCCGCCAAATTTCCCACACCATCAACAACCATAAAATCTCTCCTATCCGGCGACTCCGCATTTGTCCGCCCAATTTACCCCGGATAACTTTAATAGCAATATCCGACATAAATCTCCCCTCACGAGCCAAAACTCCAGGATTTAACCACCGCCGAATTTCCGAGTACAAACCGTTAAAACACCACCAATTTAAAGGCACTCCCATTCCCCGTTTTTCCCGCCAAACTACTTCTGGAGGCAACCAATTTTCTACCGCTTTTTTAAGCAGATATTTCTCGCACGAACCGCGCAAATAAAATTCCCCCGGCAACTTAAAACTAAACTCCGCCAGAGCTAAATCGCAAAAGAGCGATCGCACCCATAAACCATTAGCAAAAGCCAAATTAGTCGCCCGAGGATGAATATTCTGCGCCCCCTTTAACATCAAACTTGCCCGCCGCAATTTAGCCAACAAACTCGGACAATAACTATCCTCCAAAGCCTCTTTTATCCAATCTCCAGCAGCAAAATTATGCTTTTTTCCCTCATAAATAGACTGCTGAAAAACTACCCCTTCGTAACCCCAAAGACGGTGGAAAGTCTGCAAATATTCTTTTACCAAATCGTAATTATTACCCTTATAAACAGCAGCAGCAATTAAAGGCTTATTCGTCCAACCGGCAAACAATTGGTCGCCACCCTCGCCGTTAAAAATTACCGAAGTTTCCTCCCTAGCAGCTTGACACAATAAATATAGAGGAACCGTCACCCCATCGCCGAAGGGTAAATCTAAAGCTTCCACTGTAGGTAAAAGTGCTTTTTTTACTCGCCTTGGCGTTACTGGAACTTTAACTAAAGGAATATCTAAATGTTTGGCAACCAGTTCCGCATATTCCCATTCAGGGAAGCACTTTTCCCCAAAATCGAGGGTATAACCGCGAACTTTTACCCCCGCTTCTACTAATAACGCGGCAACAGTTGAAGAGTCGATGCCCCCAGATAGAAAAACTCCCACCGGTTCGCCGGGTAAATCCCCTATCTGTCGTCGAACGGCATCTTTTAATAGTATTTGTAATCGAGCAATTGCCTCTTTTTCGTCGTTAATTTTATCCGTACTTTCTCGCCACTGGTAATATCTTTTTATTGCTTGCTTTCCATCTGGATGCCAGCTAATTTCCGTTCCCGCTTCTACGGCAAAAATTCCTTTCACCGGAGTTAAAGGATTTGGGAAATAGGAAAAACAGCTATAACCGTACAAACCGGCCAGATTAACTTCCGGTTTGGCAAGAAGCGGCAATAATAATTGCAGTTGGGAAGCGAACCAAATAACTCCTTCTATTTCCAACCAATATAAAGGAACTCTACCAAAGGGTTCTCGACCTAAAATTAAACAGTCATTTTCCAGCTTCACCCAAACATCGGCCGAATGGTTAAACCCAGAAGCAGATACAGAAGCAATAATGTTTTTAGCTGTTGGAGTCGAAATTTCACCCTTACCCAAATAACCAACCCCCCACTGGTTCGCAGTAAGGTTCGTAGTAAGCACTTTAGTGCTTTTCCCCACCGTTATTTTCCTCAAAATCGTCTCAAATTCCAGCGAAGAATCCCGCCCCCAATAACCAACAAATCCATCCGTTTTCATTAAATCTATTCTTCGTATTTTTATCCCAATTCCCCAGCAAAAACCCCCGACGTTAAATCCCGTACTTTGCCGTTGCTAACATTCCCCAGCAAAAACCCCCGACGTTAAATCCGTTAAAAAATCCGTTGCTAACATTCCTCAGCAAAGAGCCATCCGTTAAATCCCGTACTTTGCCGTTGCTAACCAACTTCAGTCCCACGCAAAAAACCCAATTATTAATTATTAATTATTAATTATTAATTGTTAATTGTTACTCAACCAGAAATTGAGTTTTACTGAGGAGGCGATCGCCCAAAAACATCCGCACTTCCCAAGTCCCCACCGCCGAACCATTATTAAACCGATATTTGCACTGGGTCGGCCAAACTTCTTTATCTATAGCTTTGGTTTCATAGCGATTTTGGTGGGCAACCTGACCTTGAGGGTTTATCCAGTCGCATCCCAGAGACAACTTTTGCCCCAGTGGCGCGTCTTGGAGGATAACGCGATAAGAAATTTGCGGATTTTCCAAACGGTTAACGGTAGCGATCGCCTCCCTACCTATCGTCAAAACGCTTTGTTCGGAATTAGCATAAACCCCCGTTAGCTGTTGTTGGTTGTTAAAAAACCAAACGCTACCCCCCACCAGCGCCACCGCCGCGATCGCTAACACCCCCGCACCGATCCACCTGTTACGTTTTTTTTCTGCCTCCAGGGTTTCTCGTCGCCGCAGTTGCAGCATCGCCTCTTCGACTAAATCGCTTGGTAAACTTAATTCGTTCAAAATCTCCTCGACTTGTTCGCGATTTAATTCTTCGTTGCGCCGTTGGGAGAGTCTCTCGACTTCCCCCACCAGTCGCCTCATTTGTTCTTGAGTTAATTTATCTTCCATATTGTTTTCTGTAGGCTGCGTCCTGGCGCGAACCCTAAAAATCATCGATAATGGATGAGCTAGCTGTTTGTTTTTAATAAATTTACTTTATCATACTTAATGCTTTCTTCCGTCGAACTGACGTTGTTTAAAGTAAGTAATCGATCTGTTAAAATGTTACCATAAAATAATTGCTAAAAATTAGATGCGTTTGTCCTAAGTCTGACCTCTCCCTGGTGTCTTAAGTACCTGCGCCAAATTAACTGCACGCGCAACAGATATTCCGGTCTGTTCTACCGGCTTCTAAGTAACAGCGATCGGTAAATATTTCTGCCTACTTACTTACTAGACCTCTTGCATAAGTCTGGAACGTGGAACGAGAAACTAGGAACAGGTTAATAGATTTTGAGGAAAAATAGACCCAAAAAGATTTTATTTTTACTTTT
>CALKCV010000539.1 GCA_938083405.1 uncultured Microcoleaceae cyanobacterium
CTAATATCAAGTCGCAATAAACAACCATAAAAAAATAAAGAGAGGAAAAAGGGTTTGGGCAAGGCAGAACAAGGAGCCCGCACATTTCCCTCAATTATTAATTATTAATTATTAATTATTAATTGTTATAACTCAGTAACCATACTGAAACCAAGCCCCGCGCTGCTGCTGAGACTGTCGAAAGTTGTTTCGACCGGAACAATTTTGTCGTTTTCAGTCTTGTTGAAATCGGCAACGATATCTTGGACGACAGTAGTGCTAAAGATGTAGTGGCCGTTCGCAGCAATCGCGAAGAGCGATTTTAAATAAGTACCATATAAAGAGATATTCGCGATTACTACAAACAATATTTGAAGCTTAAAACACTACTTGCGACCCACTACCAAAGCCTTTTCAGTATTGAGGAAATATTTTTTCGATCGTTATAAAGCCGCTCGTCTCTGCCAAGACAATAAACCGCGCGATCGCCTTCCGATAAAAGAAAAGCGATCGCCCGATTCAATATTCTGCCTACCTTCGAGATAGAATACAGATTATGACACCAACAGAAATCTATTTTATTCTGTTACTACTTCTGTTTCTGTTTCTGTTTCTGTTTCTGTTTCTTTAGACTTAGTTTCTACTCTGGGTGAAGCGATGCTAACAACAACCCGTTCTTCTTCCCCAATAGGTACTACTCCCTCGGGCAAAGTCAATTCATTAACGTGGAGAGACTCTCCTAAATGTAACGACGAAATATCGATCTTAATTGATTCTGGGATGCTGTCTGGCTTGCATTTTACTTGCAGTTCGGAGATGATTAAATCTAAAATGCCACCTTCCATGGAAACTCCCACAGATTCACCCACAAAATCCAGGGGCACTTCTACTTCCACACTATCCTGAGTGGATATGGAGAAAAAGCTCAGATGATAGGGATACCCTTTCCAAGGGTGAGTTTGAACTTCGCGCAACAAAGTCTTCCCATTCCAAGGTAGCTCTGGAATATTCAATTGAATCAAGGTATTATTAATCGAACCATCCTTCAACAGTTGTTGAACCGTTTTGGCCTCAATTGTAATAGCAACTGATTCTGCTCCATTGTGACCGTACAAAACTGCGGGAATAAATCCCGATCGCCTCAGAGCTTTTGGTTTGCTCCCGACTGGTCGTTTTTGACACTCTACTTTTAGTTCCATTAAATCGCTCCTTAATGCTAATGCTTGTTAATTTTTGCAACCATATTGCTAATAGGGAATTGGCACTCATCCCTCATCCCGATCGCCCAATAATTAATAATTAATAATTAATAATTAATAATTAATAATTAATAATTAAGGTTTAAACCCTCTTATTTCAAGGATACAGTTAATCAATCCCCGTTTTTTCAAGAAGGGGTAATTGTTAATTGTTAATTGTTAATTGTTAATTGTTAATTGTTAATTGTTCAACTATTTATTACTCATTACCCATTCATTCCCGATTAACCAATCGATGTAGTAATAGCACGGGTACCATCGGCGTGCAATAAAGCCCGCTTCGGACCGTGAATGGGGTCTTCTATAATAATAGTCTGGTCGCGACTAGCTCCCACAGACACGATAGCTATGGGAACTTTCATCAACTCTGCCAAAAACTTCAAATAATCCAAAGCTTGGGAAGGCAAATCTTCTAGGTTTCTACACTCAGCAGTCGAACGCTTCCAACCCGGCAGAGTTTCATAAATAGGGCTAGACTTAGCAAACAGACGAGAATGATTGGGAAAATGCTCGCAACGCTTACCGTCTAACTCGTAAGCGACGCAAACTTTTATTTCCTCCAACTCATCCAATACATCCAACTTAGTAATCGCCAGACAATCTAAACCATTTACCCGAACGGCATAGCGACCGATAACCGCATCGAACCAACCGCAGCGACGCTTGCGACCGGTTGTCGTCCCAAATTCCGCCCCGCGATCGCAAAGTAGCTCGCCAATACCATCATTCATTTCCGTAGGAAAAGGCCCCTCCCCCACTCTAGTAGTGTAAGCCTTAGCCACGCCAATAACGCGATCGATGCTCGTCGGACCCACACCCGCCCCGACGCAGGCCCCTCCTGCAACCGGGTTAGAAGAAGTCACAAAAGGGTAAGTACCGTGGTCCAAATCTAATAAAGTGCCCTGGGCCCCCTCAAATAAGATATTGCGTCGGGACTGGATTGCCCCGTCTATCTTCAGAGAAGTATCCACCACATGAGGTCGCAAGCGATCGGCATATTGCAAATACTCTTGAATTACCGCCTCCGGTTCTAGTGGCGGGAGATTATATAGCTTTTCGAGAATTACATTCTTATAATTAATGGTCCAGGTTAGCTGCTGCCGCAACCCTTCCGGTTCCATCAAATCTACCATCCGAATGCCTGTACGCTCGGACTTATCCGCATAAGTTGGGCCAATTCCTCGACCCGTCGTACCTATTTTTTCAGTCCCGCGACGCTCCTCCGATGCCCGGTCAAACATTCTATGGTAAGGCATGGTTACATGAGCCGTCTGGGAAATCATCAATTTTTTGGTCGAGATGTTTAAAGACTCGACCCGATCTAATTCTTCAATCAAAAGTTTTGGGTCTATTACAGTCCCCGAACCAATAATACACTCAGTATCCGGGTATAAGATGCCAGAGGGAATCAAATGCAGCTTGAATGTCTGGCCATTGACCACCACTGTGTGGCCAGCATTGACCCCCCCTTGGTAACGTACCACCATATTTGCTGACTTGCTGAGTAGATCGGTTACTTTTCCTTTTCCTTCGTCGCCCCATTGGGCCCCAATCACTATTACGTTAGCCAAGGGTCTTCTTCCCACTATTGGACACAATCTATTATTATTATCGGCTTTGACTTTAACTGTCAAATTAATTTCTGTTAATTTTTGTAAAAAGCCAATAATCGAGCCAAGAGCGGAAAATCTGGTCCTTCCTGTTTTCCGAGTTAAGCATTTACCTCAAGGGATCTTAAGTACCAGATGAAAAATGCTATAACTGTCCGATCGCTCTATTGGACTTGGCTGCCATGAGCGCGGGGATCGGTGCTTCTTGCTGCTGCTGGTGTTATCGATCGCTTAAACGTGGTTTTTTGGCCCGTGGCATCGGCATAAGGTAAAGTCTCGCCAGCAATTAAAGCTTTAAGGTTGGCGGACATAATAGTGCGAGGCACTTCGCCGATGCTTTGGGCGATCGCTACGGACTCACGGTCTAAAAAGACAAAATGAGGTATGCCATCTACTCTATATTTGACCAGCTCTGGCAGCCATTTATTATTATCGACGTTGAGCATGACAAAATTTAGTTCTTGGCCATACTCCTCTTTAAGTTCTTTCATGTCAGGGGCCATGGCTTGACAGCTAGTACACCAATTGGCGTAAAATTCCATTAAGCTTGGCTTGCCATTGCCTAAGGCGACGGATAATGGTGTAGCTTCTTTTGCCAATTCGTTAAGGTTGGTCTCGATGTTATCCGTTCTCAATCCCAAGAATAAGGCCACCGATAGAGCGATCGCTGCCAAGACAACTAATAGATTTCTCAGACGCTTTGCCTGGCCCTCTGAGGTCGTTCCCGTGCTGGTTGTGGTTGAAGAAGGTGAATTTCGGGTCATATTTCTTTCTCAAGAATATAAGAATTATTACAAACTTATTAAAAGTTTAGCAATTTTAACTTCCAACTTAAAGCCAAGGGAAGAACTAGCAAAAGAGAAGGCTTTTTAAGCCTAAGTAAAAAAAGAGGGCGATGCCGTGAAAAAACGGGTAAGGTTGACTTTTACGCGAAGAACTATTCAGATGCCTGTCACCTATAGACTGGCAAAAGATTTTAATGTAGCTGCCAATATCATTCGAGCTCAGGTTGCACCGAATCAAATTGGTAAATTAGTATTAGAATTGTCGGGGGATATTGACCAATTAGATGCAGCTATCGAGTGGATGCGATCGCAAGAAATAGAAGTATCTGTTGCTAGTCGAGAGATTCTTATTGATGAGGAAACTTGCGTTGACTGTGGTTTATGTACTGGAGTTTGTCCCACAGAAGCTCTTACCTTGTCGCCAGAAACTTTTCGCCTTCAATTTTCGCGTTCGCGCTGTATCGTTTGCGAACAGTGCATTCCTACTTGTCCCGTTCAGGCCATTTCTACCAATCTCTAAACCATTGAATTTTCTCAAAAAAGTTTGCTTTTCCTTAACAATACTTTTAGTTGCATCTGCTACCTGGGGCTGGATTTTAGCATCTTGGTCTATTTCTAGGCTAGCTTGGTTGTTTGTTGTAGCTAGTATTTTACTATTGGCGGCATTCTTAACTGTACCTTTGACCAACTTACAAAGATTACTTTTGCAATGGTTTCAATCCGATATTGGTACTTTTCTTTCTGTTATTCTTGTTGCTTTTCTGTTTGTTATTTTCCTTAAATGGCTCTATTTTTTTGCTAAACCTTTGGTTTTAATCTCGGCGACTATTTTGGCACGCTTAGACCTTCTCAACGTTGGTTTCAATAAATCGCAAACATTTATAACTTTAGCCTGCATTTCTCTAACGGGTTTAGGATTGGGAGCG
>CALKCV010000540.1 GCA_938083405.1 uncultured Microcoleaceae cyanobacterium
AGAAAGTCCAATCACCATTAAAGTTAAGGCGCAACCCGGGAAAAAAGCCGTCCACCAAATGCCCGTAGGCAAACCGGGTAAAGCCAAGCGCAAATCGTTTCCCCATTCGGGAGTAGCGGCGGGCAGTCCTAAACCTAAAAATCCCAAACTTCCTAATACTAAAATAGCATCGGCGGCGTTGAGAGTAAATAGCACTGGTACGCTTTGAATTACGTTTAAAAATAGATAGCGACTGATAATAGTTTTCGTGTCTGCCCCCAAAGCTTTTGCTGCTTCGATATAGAGTTCGTTTTTGACGCTGGTAGTGTGGTTGCGGACTACTCGATAATATTGGGGAACGTAGGCTATGCTGAGGGCGATCGCTGCATTGAATATTCCTTTCCCCACCACGAAAGCGAGGGTAATAGAAAGCAACAACCCGGGCAAAGTGTAAATAGTATCCATTAAAAATAGGAAAATTTTATCAACTTTGCCGCCGATATAACCGCTAACCATCCCCAAAGGAACGCCTATTATCAAGCTCAATGTCGTCGCTAAAATTACCACTTGCCACGCTACCTGGGCACCGAATAAAGTCCTCGACAAAATATCGTAACCTTGGATATCCGTTCCAAACCAATATTTAGCGGATGGCGGTTGTTGGGGAATATTGCTGAGAAATTCTTGAGGGTTTTGCAACCATCCCCAGGCTTCAAAAGCGGGGGCGAAAATGGCTATTAATACGAAAAATAGAGTAATAAATAAACCAGCCCGCATCATCCCCATTGAGACTGTTGGTTTTCCCGAGAATTTTAAGAATCTTGGCAGTAGAAATTTGCGTGCTGGCATGGGTTTTTATCTGATAGTTGAGTGGATTATTTGAGCGTTGGGGGAAAGCTTATGGGATTAAAGCGATCGAACCCCAGAAAATATTGATTTTTACTTAAGACCAAATAGAAAAAAAGTCTCTATATCGTTCCAAATTCCTTTATCGGTGACTAATGCTTCCATCTTCACAAAATACTCTGTTTTAATTCGTTCTCTTTTCTGGGCATCTTGTTGCTGGAGGGGAAGACATAAAGGATGAGTCAAACTCCCCAACCAAATCTTTATCGCTTCCCCCAAATCGATATAATTTCCCAACTGTTCCGCGAAGACTTCAATACTGTTAAAACCTGCCTCATCCAGGAGTTTATAACATTTATCGCGGTTCCCAGTGGCGGCATTCCAGCTAGCTAATGAAACTCCATATTTTTCGGCAGCTTCTCTTAAGACATTCCCCGCAATAAAAGCAGTTTCGCTAAAGACGCATAGACCTATTTTTCCACCCGGTTTAATAAAGCCGCGCCACCGACGCAAAGTGGCGGGAATATCCCGCAGAAATGGTAGGGCGGTACAGCATAATATTTGGTCGCAACTGTTGGGTGGAAGTTCTACAGTTTCTACGTCAGTTTGTCTTATTTCTATGTTGTTAATTTTCGCTGTTTCTATTTTAGTTTTTGCTTGTTCTAGCATTCCCGCAGAAATGTCTATGGCGATAACTGTGCCTCCATCGCCTGCTATTTCCCCGGCAGCGATCGCTACTAAACCCGTCCCCGTTGCCATATCGATTATTTTCTCTCCCGGTTTTATCCCGGCATATTCTACCAAGCGACGGGCGAGTTTCGGGTGAAAGTCGCTCTCGGCATCGTAGTTTTTTCTTCTGTTAAAACTCTCCGCTATTTGTTGTTTGAATTCGTCTAATGGGGGCTTGTTTGCGGTCATTATTTTTAAGCTTTATTGACCCTTGGAGGTTTAATTTTGAATAAATAATCGAGTTTGGGGGCGATCTGCGCCAGTTAAAATAGAATAAAATAATAGTATCGAGCCGGGGGCAATTTGTCAAGTCCCAGTTCGTCAATGCAAATAAGAAACCAGGTTTTTTCAAAAAACCTGGTTTCTGGGCTGCGAATATCTCCAGCGCAAAAAAGAATAGGTAATAATCCCAGAGCGAGATTATTACCTATATAGCAATCTTAAATCATTTGCGATTCAAAGTAACCCAACATCATCGTAGCAAAAAACAACGATTTTGTTGGGTTTCGCTCCGCTGCACCCAACCTACAAAATGCTGGCTCCCCCCTTTTTAAGGGGGGCAGGGGGGGATCGATCCCTTGGGGGCGCGCATTCATGTACCTCATGGAGTAGAGAATAGCTAGCAAACTAAATATTAGCCTCGATCGCCTCTCGATACTCGCTCTTACGCTTAACCCCCTTCAACTCCTTAACCAAACCCTTGTCTTTAAAAAACTGAATGGTCGGAGTACCGACAATACCGGCATTCTCGGCAATATCGGGGTCTTGCTCGATATCGATCTCCACATAATGAATCTTGCCATCATACTCATCCACAACCTTCTGCAAAATAGGCTTCAAAGTGTGACAGGGACCGCAAGTGGGAGAAGAATACTTAACCACGATGGGGCGATCGCTCTCGTGATACAACCGTCGCAAAGCATAACCCCCGACGTGATGGGTCGCATCCAGGTCGAAACTATCCTCCGTATCCGCAACATCCTCAGTCTCGGTTTCCTGAGATTTCGCCTCCTCCCCAGACTGAGAAAACTCCTGCGCCAAATTATTCTCTGCCAACCAACGTTCTGCCAGCATCGCCCCCATACAACCGCTACCCGCAGCAGTAACGGCCTGACGAAACTCGTGGTCCTGAACGTCGCCAACGGCATATACGCCCTCGACGCTAGTTTTGACAAAATCTTCGGTGACGATGTAACCCTTATCGTCTAGCTTCAACTGACCGTTAAAAATGTCAGTATTGGGAGTGTGACCGATGGCGTAGAACAGACCGCCCGCCGGCAAATTGGTTTCTTCGCCAGTCTTGTTATTTTTCAACTTCACACCTTCCATGCGACCGTTGCCAAAAACATCCACCGCCTCAGTATTCCAATGAACCGTAATTTTAGGA
This sequence comes from uncultured Microcoleaceae cyanobacterium, assembly GCA_938083405.1. GTDB lineage: Bacteria > Cyanobacteriota > Cyanobacteriia > Cyanobacteriales > Microcoleaceae > CALKCV01. Next base: position 2,942 of record CALKCV010000540.1, read on the forward strand.
TGTTCTAAAACCCGTTGCTGCATCGCCTTACTCGCCCGCATCTCATCGCGGCGAACCAGCAGGTGAACGCCGTTGCCGTATTTGGTGAGATAGACAGCCTCTTCCGCCGCAGTATCCCCCGCGCCGATGACGGCCAATTCCGCAGCCTTAAATATAGGAGAAGCACCGTCGCAGATAGCGCAGGCGGAGATGCCGTTACTCCAATATGTAGCCTCGCTAGGCAAGTTTAGCCTCTTAGCAGTAGCGCCAGTGGCGATGACGATCGCGTGAGTTTTGACTTCCCGTTCTTCCGACTTAATCGTAAAGGGGCGCTGGGAGAGATCTACAGAAATGACATCTTCCGTGTAGAGTTCCGCCCCCCAACGCACCGCTTGAGCCTTCATCCGGTCCATCAGTTGGGGCCCCGTGATGCCCTCCGGGAAACCGGGGAAATTTTCGACCTCGGTGGTAGTCATTAGCTGACCTCCAGGGATGCCCCCTTTTTGGTAGCCTTCAAATACAAGAGGTTTGAGGTTGGCCCGTCCCGCGTAGATAGCGGCGGTAAAGCCTGCGGGGCCCGAACCGATGATGACTAGGTTTTCTACTGTTTCGTTTGCCATTTTTCTTGCTTAACTCATAATGACTTCGTGTTAGTTTTTATTATATGGCATCCAAGAGGAGCTTAACCGAACAAAGCTGTGGGGAAAACCGATGGGGCGACGGGCCATGTCCCATTATTAGGCCTTTTCTTATCTTCGGTGGTAAGGTGGGCGGATTAATTGGTTCGTAGCGATCGTTCGTAGCGATCGCTAATCGCTAATTCAAACCAAGTCGTATCTCGCTAAAGCGATTACTACAAACAAGCAAATTGCCGAGCAAAACGAGTTTTCTTAAAGCCGTCCACTCCAAAGATAGCTTCTAACTCCTGACGACTTATTTTAGGTAATGCGGGGTAAAGCGATCGCTTCTAATAAATTATGCAATAAAAACCAGGTTAATTCATAATGTAAAGTCTTTTTACCTTATGAATTAACCTGGTTAGTTTTTTAAATTAGAGACTAATTATCTCAATTCATGTTATTAACGTATTCTCGGACTTGCTGTCGAGTCAATTTCAGAATGTCAGCTATTTCATCTACTGAAAAACCTTTGGCTAATAAGGGAGGAATTGTCTCCAATTTACCTCGTACTTCACCAATTAGTTCCCCTTCCGCAATTAATTCTTGAGCAAAACGAGTTTTCCTCAAA
>CALKCV010000541.1 GCA_938083405.1 uncultured Microcoleaceae cyanobacterium
TTATTAATTATTAATTGTTAATTGATATTAGATTCCCATACTTCTGAGTGCAGCAAGATCATCCTTTTCGGTTAAGCCAGTGCCATTTCTCTATAAATACATCCTATTTTACAAACCTTACAACGTTCTCTGCCAATTCACAGACAGCGATCCAAACGCCGCCGGGCGCAGCACCCTCAAAGATTACATCCAGATTCCCTCCGTGTATTCGGTGGGACGACTGGACCGAGACAGCGAGGGACTGTTGCTGCTGACAAACGACGGACAACTAAAACACCGACTCACCGACCCCAAATTTGCCCATCCGCGCACCTACTGGGTGCAAGTGGAGCGCATCCCGGACGAAAAAGCAATTAACCGACTGCGCCAAGGAGTCGAAATCAAAAACTATCGCACCCGCCCCGCTAAGGTCCGCTTGCTGCCAGCAGAACCAGAACTGCCGCCCCGAGAACCGCCTATCAGATTTCGCAAGAACGTACCTACGGCCTGGTTGGAGATGACTCTGACGGAAGGTCGCAACCGACAAGTGAGGCGGATGACTGCGGCAGTGGGGTTTCCTACTTTGCGCTTGGTGAGGGTTGCAGCAGGCCCGCTGCGGCTAGAAGCTTTGTCGCCGGGGGAGTGGCGGGAATTGACTGCGGAAGAAATCGAAGACTTGCGCTGTTTCCCGTAGAACGGAGCGCAATGTCTGTAAAGATTATTAATACAGGTTCCAGACTGAAAATGTCCGGGTTGTAGTAATCGCTTTAGCGATTCATCTATCTAAATCGCTAAAGCGATTACTACGAACGTTCGCTAGCTACATCTTTAGCACTGCCCATCGATTTTGTTAGTTCTTTACCTCGAACAAATCGACTCTGGTTTTAACTGGGCCTGATGTTCGCATTTAAAACCGCGATCGCACCACCGTTCCATATCTACCTCCGTCAGTCGCACCAATTTAGAACATTCTGGCCCGTCTGTCACCTGAGAGACGGCCGCCCAAGCTAGAGCGCGACCGACATCTAAGATTGTTTTTAACCACGACTCCGTATTACCAGGTACTCCGTTTTCGGGCACTATTTCCATTTCTACCCAGACACCGCGAGAACCCAAAATAATTTGTGCCAGCCATTTTGCTCTGGGTAAATGATGTGCAGAAGTGACGACCTTTACATGACGTACCTGCCATTTCTCTAAAATTGACAGCCCAAAATAGAAGTTGCCAAAAGTTGACTTGGCGCAACTTTCCAGCCAAACTTGCTCGGTGGGTGCCCCGGTGCGGTCGAACAAACCGACTATACAGGGCGCGGAGGCACCGGCGGAGATTAAAATTGGGGTTTCTGGGTCTTGTTTGGCGATTTTTTCGGCGACGTACATTTCCCTTTTAATGCTGCCACCCAAGACTAGATAAGTTCCTATCGGTTGTTGGGACGCGCTAAAAAGAGCGATCGCCCATCCCCCCACCAACACAAATAAACCTACCACCAAAGGTAACAGAAATAATAACAATCTTTTCCTCTTTCTTCTCTGACTGGAAGAAGGGGGTTTGTGGGGCGGCGTTTCCTGTGGATTTGTATTTTTATTGTCGTTCACTTCAGTTCGTAGTAAGCACGAAGATTGCTATAAAGTTAGTTTTTTCTAATTACTCCGATAGTCCAGAAACCGGGTTTAAAAAAACTCGGTTTCTTATAACGAGAATTGCTATATAGCAATTCTAAGCGATCGCCTATTCTTCCGACTCCGGTACGGTAAATTTCACTTCTCCGTCTTCTCCCTCTTCTTTCTTTACCCCCAATTCTAAAAGTTCTTTAGTAGCGCGATCGCGAACTCTTTGATCTCGGGTTTGGTAGTACACCCACAGCCAGCCATTAATCTTAATTGACTTGCTATCTGGATCCTGACGTAAAAACTCCGCCGTATTTTCAAACAAGGGAACTAATTGTTCGTCGTCGGTTCCCTCGGCCCACTCAGCCGCCAATTGGTGAGAAGCGATCGAACCTTCGATGTCTCCCACCAGCAGTAATTGGTCGATGCCTCTATATCTCGGCACCAGCCAAGCATCGGGATGGATTTCTGGAGAGAGAGACTCTACGCCTCGCGTCATATATTCGACTCCGACTTTTGGTTTGCCTTCGTATATAGATAGAGAATTAGAAACAAATAAATAAATATCGACCCAGCGCGGATTGAGTTTGGTTACGATATCGAAGTAGTCTTCGCTTAGAGAATATCCCGTTTTATTTCTGGCATCGTCGTCGCCGAAATATTCGAGAAATTCGAGAAAGGTCCAATCTGCGATTAAATTATCGAAGCCGAAGGTGGGGGCTGCTTTTAAGACTTGCAACCGCAAAGCCTCTTGCTGCTCTTGGCGCAGGAGCTCTTCTGAAGATGCAATGTTTCGCTTTCTCAGGGGAGAACCGGAGGGGGGCCAAAATAGCTGCATGGCAATAATCCCTCCCATAGCTGCCAGGGCGATCGCCAGATTTTTTAGCCAACCAAACTGTTTTTGTGGTTCGTTTTTTGACTTCGCCATCTCGTCCTTAACCTCTTTCGATCTTTGTTTTTAATTTTATCTCGGTCGATATCTCTACGCCAAAACCCTCCAAAGGCGCGAGGAGATTATTGATTCAATGGCTAGAAATTCCCGATCGCCCCCACCAACCACTGTAAAAAGTAAAGATTTATTAAGCCTTTTTTACTCGGTACCCCTTTGAGAAAAACGTTCGTCGGGACAAATATTCGGGAGCAGCTACGAAAAAATAAGTAGTTAACTCGGCTCAAATCGAATAAATATTTATTTCTGCCCCCGGTATCTAACGAAGTTAATGTCCCGCGAGTGGGGCACGCTAAATTAATTATTAATTATTAATTATTAATTATTAATTATTTAAGTAGCCACTCCTAATTTCAATAGATAGAATGGAAAGTAGAGTCAGCCGTATCGAATCCAGAAATTAGTTATTCACCAGACCCGCATACCATAAAGCAGGTCGGTTTGTCAAGTAAATAAACGTCAAACTAAAAAGAATATGAATCAAACCGCAAAAGGCTTTGGAAAGTCTAAAGCTATTGTTTACAGTGGAGCGATCGCCGCAACTGCTGCCCTATCATTATTAGTCGGGGGGCCGGTAAAGGCAGAACTAGAGCAAAGCCCTAAAGCCGTGCTGGACGAAGCATGGCAAATCGTCAACCGGGAGTATGTCGATTCCACCTTTAATCATATAGATTGGCAAGCCACCAGACAGGAACTATTAAGCAAAGAGTACGCATCTGCGGAACAAGCTTATGCCACCCTGCGCGAAGCTTTAGAAGAATTAAACGATCCTTATACCCGTTTTTTAGACCCCAAACAGTTTCAGGCCCTCACCAGCCAAACTTCAGGAGAAATGACTGGAGTGGGGATGCAGCTTAGAGAAGATCGAGAAACTCAAACCATCGCCGTGGTGGGAACCCTCGAAGATTCCCCGGCGATGAATGCAGGGCTAAAACCGGGCGATCGGATAGTTGCTATTAACGGCGCGCCTACCGAAACTATGAGCGTATCCGATGCGGCAGAATTGATTCGCGGCGAGATCGGCACTCGGGTAAGCCTGCGAGTGACTCGTTTGGGACTGGAGGAATTTGATGTAACTCTGACTAGGGCCTTGATTGAACTGAAGGCAGTCCACAACCGCCTCCAGCAGGAAGGCGATCGGCAAGTGGGTTACATTCGCTTGCAAGAATTTAGCTCCCACGCCGGCGAACAAATGGAAAAGGCCATTAACGAGCTCGAAAAGCAAGGTGCGGATGCTTTTGTTTTGGATTTGCGCGGGAATCCAGGGGGTTTATTGCGGGTAAGTATTGATATTGCTCGGATGTGGATGGAGAAAGGGGCCATCGTCTCCACGGTAGATCGCCACGGCGATCGCGAAGAGGTCCGGGCCACTCGTTCTGCTTTGACCGATAAGCCTTTAGTGGTGCTGGTCAACGATGATTCTGCTAGTGCCAGCGAAATTTTAGCTGGTGCTTTAAAGGACAATCATCGCGCTGTGGTGATGGGAGATAAGACTTTTGGCAAGGCTTTAGTCCAGTCGGTTCATTCTTTATCCGATGGTTCCGGTTTGGCGGTGACGATCGCTCATTACTATACTCCCAACGGTACTGATATTAGTAAAAAAGGCGTGACTCCCGATGTTATGGTGTCTTTAACTGAAGACGAAAAACGAAAAATAGCAACTCAACCAGAAGCGATCGGTACTTTATCCGATCCTTTATACGCCCGGGCGATCGACCTTTTAAGAAACGATCCGTTGATGCGTTCTTTGTTATTAGACCCCGGGATGCAAGCAGGCAATTAATAATTAATAATTAATAATTAACAATTAATAATTAATTAAGGGTGTCCGCCTTAATGGTAATTAACCGTTAAGGCGGGCAAAATAGGTCAAATCTGCCGGCAATAACGCAGGAACGGGGGGGTTGATAGCATTCCTAAATAGTTCGCTGCTTATGGTGCATAAGCGTATAGCAACCCCCGCACCGATGCCTATATATTAATTACCAATGAATTTTGCACGAGTTGTTAATTATTAATTATTAATTATTAATTATTAATTGTTAATTATTTACCCAACTGCTTTACTAAATGGACTAACTCGGGTAAGATGAATTTTTCCATAGCTAATCGAACGGCATTGCTAGAACCGGGAATAGAAAAAATCAACTTGCCTCGATAGACTCCAGCAACAGCCCGAGAAGCGATCGCTCTAGAACTTATTTCCTGATAGCTCAACCAGCGAAATAATTCGCCGAAACCGGGTAAAGTTTTTTCTAACAAACCCTCAATCGCATCGTAAGTAGTATCTCTCGGAGCAATGCCAGTTCCTCCGTTAAAAATTAAAACATCCACATCGGAACGTTGAGATAAATCCTCAATAATCTCTCGTATTTGTTCCGCCTCGTCTTTAATTACAGAATAAAAACTTAAATGATGACCGACATCTTTTAATAGCTGTTTAATTAACTGACCGCTTTTATCTGTTTCGGGCGATCGCGTATCGCTAACAGTAATCGCCGCCGCATTAACGCTCAAAGCGAAAGTATCGGGATGAGGAATTTGTTCGCTCATAATCTTTAATTATGGGTAGTGGGGTTGGGCGATCGGGCAGAAGAGCAAATAATAAGAACTCGCAAAACCCCATACCCAAAGGCCCATTATCTAATTAAGCTTGATTAAATCCTAAATCGTGTTCGGCGGCATATCGCTCCATAAAGCGCATAAACCGATCCCATTCTTCCTCGGACTTCATCACATAAAGACCTTCCAATGCTTTTGGCTGACCGTTGACAAATTTGGCCTTAACTTCCCGAGTCGAAAGTTGCCCTTCTTCGTCAACCATAAACATTCCAGTAATCTCTTCAGCGTCAGAATCTATCAAGGCCTTGGGCTCGTCAAAAATGAAAGTAGCAGTGCCCTGAGTCCCGCTCTTAGAACGAGTTAAACGCACGTCAGGTACCACCACTTCGTCAATGCCCGGGGAAAATTGAATGCTTGCCATAATTTTGCTATCGATTTTTAAACAATCTTTAAACGAACATTATTCAATTTTAAAGCTTTGAGGGCACTCGAAAGAACGAGTGCCCTCAATCGTATTTGCTATTTTGCTACTTTCCCAGGCCCCATCAGACAATATAAGGAGAATTAATCGAAGCTACCCGTCCCCCAACGACCAAAGCTTGATAGATGATAGCTGAAACTTCAGCCCGGGTAATATTGTCTTTGGGTTCGAGGCGATCGCGTCGTGGATAGTTCACCACCATACCCTTCTCAGTGGCAGTAGCTATCTCGTCAAGGGCATAACTTGAAATCTGGGCGCGGTCTTCATAGATCCATAAGAAACTAGAAAAACCCCCACTCAGTTCCAAACCGCTAATAGTAGCGACAATAGACTGTTCCCGAGTTAAATAATCTTGAGGACGAAAGGTAAGATCTGGATACCCAGACAAAAACCCTGCCTTATTCGCAGTCTCAATAACTCCTTTAGCCCAAAAATCCGATGCCACATCTTTAAAATTAGTAGCCTGCCGCTTAGGAGACATATTAAAAGCCCTCGCTACTAAAGCCGCAAACTCCGCCCGGTTTAACTGATTATCGGGCCTAAAGGTACGGTCTGGATAGCCGTTAATAATGCCCATACGAGCCAACCCTTCAATAAATCGCTCGGCCCAATGTCCGCTAACATCTGTTAGAGGGCCGCTAAGTATTGGGGTAGGAGTCGGGGTTGGAGTCGGTCCCGGAGTTTGAGTCGGTCCCGGAGTTGGAGTCGGTCCCGGAGTTGGAGTGGGAACGCTAGTCGGTTCAAAAGCCACATTTCCTTTTACCCGGGTAGGATTCAACTGATTTCCTACAGAAACCAGCTTGAAAATACTAGCATTTTGCAGATCGTAAGCACCGTTAGACTCGAAGACATTACCACCTGCATCTTCACCCTTACCCAAATCTGGCAGGGTTTTACCGATGGCCGTCAGACCATCTTGCTCGTTCTTTTCGATACGGTTATTGCGCAGGACCGGTCTTGCTTCCCCAGACAGAACTATACCGCTGCGATTTCCCGTTACCTGATTGTCAATAATTAGAGGGGCTGCATTATCTTGAATCGCAAGACCGTAACCGGTCTGTTGGAAAATATTAGCTCGTACTTCGCCTTTAGCATTTCCTGCCATAGCCAAACCGTTACCATCATTATTACTAAATAGATTTTCGGTAATGACTGGGTTGGCATCTCCGGTAGCAAAAACTCCTTCGCGCTTGCATTCAGTTAAAGTACATTTAGTTAAAGTGCCTTTACTAGATTCAAACCAGACTCCAGTGCCGCGAATTTGGTTATTAGTAACGGTAACTCCTCCCAAGTAGCCATCGTCCTTTAAACGAAGGGTTATGTTTTGGCGGGCAACGCTGGGACTAATATAAGTACCGCTACCTTTAATCAGAATGCCGCTGCCTTTGGTAGATTCGTTGCCCACCACTTTTACCCCAGAGGGAATTAGTAGGGGAAAGCTTTCGCCTCCTTGGGAACTGTAGGTTCCCTGTTCTAGTTGAACGGTGGTTCCAGATGTTGCTTGCTGGAGGGCCCTGGCGATGGTTTTAAAGGGAGAAGACTGACTCCCATTATTAGAATCTTTGCCTGTATTGGGGTTGACGTAAAGTGTTGCCATTGTTTTGGTGGTGGTTGTTTTTTTAATTTAGATGGATTTAATGATTAAGCATTCAAAGGGATTAAAGTAACCTTTGAGGGGAAATTAGAGGAGTCTAAACTAGATTAACTGGCCCATTATCTGCTCCCGAATGGAACCGATTTAATCTTAAAATTATGGTGGAGTTTTATCCATCTCTCTATGGTTGAAAAAGACAGATCGATAACTATTCTCTTGAATAACTGCTGTTCTAGGCTTTCAGGCCATCGCCTTTCTATGCTTCTTTACTATTTAATACCACTACGACAAAGTGGCACTAAGCCTTTAGCAACCATAGAACGTTGCTTCGATCGTAGGAACAAGCGGGACTTTTTCAAAAAATAAGCAAATCTTGGTCAAGCTTACAGTTACCACAGTAGTTATTGTTTGTCAAGTAGAATTTTCATTTTATTATTAAACTGTGGAAAATGGCTGATGGCTAATTGCTAATTGCTAATTGCCTTTTTTCCGATTCCCAATTCCTAATTGCCTAAAAAATTTATGATAGAAGTAGAACATTTAAGTAAGTTTTACGGTTCTTCCAGTGCTATAAAAAATGTTTCTTTCACTGTCCAACAAGGAGAAATTTTGGGATTTTTAGGCCCTAATGGTGCTGGAAAAACTACTACTATGCGGATTTTGTCTGGCTATTTGCCGGCTAGTAGCGGTAGGGCGAAAATCGCTGGTTATGAGGTTCACGAAAATTCGATGGCAGTCCGACAATTGATTGGATATTTGCCAGAGACTCCGCCACTATATCCAGAGATGACTGTGGAAGGTTTTTTGTATTTCGTAACTAGAATTAAACGAGTAGCGGCGGGCGATCGCGATAGTCGAGTTCGATTAACTATAGAAAGATGCGGTTTGGAGGAAAAACGGAAGGTTTTAATCCGCAAACTTTCTAAAGGATTTCGCCAAAGGGTAGGAATTGCTCAAGCTTTGGTACACGACCCCCAGGTTATTATTTTAGACGAACCTACGGTGGGTCTCGACCCCAGACAAATTATCGAAATTCGCAATTTAATTAAAAGTTTGGCTGAAGAACATACTATTATTTTATCGACTCATATTCTCCCAGAAGTCAGCATGACTTGTAACCGAGTTGCTATTATTAATCGCGGTGAAATTGTGGCGACGGGAACGCCGGAGGAGATGAGGGCTAAACTGGCTGGCGATGGTGGTTACGAACTTGAAATAGAAGGAGAAATAGATGCCCTAGAACGAGGGGTGAATTTATTAGAGGGTTTGTCGGCTGTTGTTTCTTTACAACGAGGTGAAATTTTTGAAGATAATTCTGGCAAACATCGCTTGAAAGTTAAGATTAAATCTAAGCAGGAAATAGACTATGGCGGAGAAATTACGGCGGCTATAGTTTCTTCTGGTTTGCGTTTGTGCGAGTTGCGCCGAAGTCAAGCTAGTTTGGAAGAGGTATTTTTGGATTTGACTTCTGTTAAGGATGAAAAGAAGACTGAGGGGGATGATGAGAATATAGGGTTAGCAACGGATGATGTAACGGATTTAACGGATGGTTTGTTGGTTGAGAAAAAGCCGATTGATTCGGAGAAGGTAGAGGGGCGATCGCCGACAATTAAGTATGAAGAAACAGAGTTGGCAACTGATTTTGTAACGGATTTAACGGATGGTTTGTTGGTTGAGAAAAAGCCGATTGATTCGGAGAATTTTAGGGAGATAAACGCGAGTCTGGAAGTAACTGGAACTGAGAAAGTTATGGAGAAGGAGGAGGAAGAAATAGGCGATCGCTCTCCAGAAATTAAAGAGGAAAAACCGGAGTTAGCAGCGGATTTTGTAACGGATATAACGGATATAACGGATGATTCAATGGTGACTAAAGAAGGGGAGGAAACTGACAGAAATCGGAAAGTAATTGATAAGAAAAAAAAGAAAAATAACTTGTTAACTAAGTTTTTACCATCTTTCGGTATCAAAAATAACGACGACAGAGATGATAAGGGTTCTCCAAAGAAATAATGAAACTGTAGGTTGTGCGGACCTCCGTGGAACCCAACAAGACTATTTCATTTGGGGAAACTTTATTTTGGGGATATCCCTAGAAAAACTAAAAACTGTCTTCCAAAACTAAGCAATTAACAACTAACAATTAGCAACTAAAAATCAACAAAATGCTAGTAATAATTAGCAACATCATCGCAATTTACCGTAAAGAACTCCAGGGATATTTTGCCTCGCCTTATGCCTACGCGATCGCTGGTTTTTTCTGGCTGTTATCGGGATTTTTCTTAATAGCGATCGTCATCGGCCCCGAA
>CALKCV010000542.1 GCA_938083405.1 uncultured Microcoleaceae cyanobacterium
TATTTTTACAAAGATGATATCCTCCCGAAGTTGTAGCAGCGACAATTGCATTCGATTTTTAATCTTGTTCTTTTGAGTTAGGAAAAAAACGACCTATCCCATAAACAACAAAACCAGCAGCCATACCAGGAAGCACTTCATAAACAGCGCTAGATAACTTCAGTCCCAAATTCCAGGTTATAGCAACCGCAATGCCAACAACCATCATAGCGATCGCCACTGGCACTCTCACCGGTTGTTGCCAAACCCGCAATACTAATAACGGCCCCAAACCGCAGGCTAAGACCGACCAAGAGAAAATCACCAAAGTAAAGACGCTATTTCCTCCTCCCAGAGCGATCGCTAACACGATAACCGTCACTGCCAGGGTTCCTATCTTCGCCATTTTATAAGAGTTCGCCGCAGCCGGAACCAAATCTTGGGTCAGGGCCGCAGAACAAGATAGTATCTGAGAATCGGCAGTAGAAATAGTTGCAGCAAACAATCCCGCTAACATCATGCCCACCAAAATTGCTGGCAGCAGTTCTAGGGATAAATAGGGCAGCGCCAACTCCGGGTCGCTGGAGGTCATCAGTTCTGGCAGCAGAACTCGTGCGGTTAATCCTACCCCAAAGGCAGCAGCAGAAGTAATTTGAGCGCAGACAAACTTGATATTGCGAGCCATTGCCATATTATCTGCCGAGTCGATCGCCATTGCCCGCACTAATATATGAGGTTGACCGACTGCACCTAACCCCGCCACTAACCACCCCAAACAGTAGGGCAAAAATCCCCATGGCTTATCAGAAGGTATCCACTCCGTCAGAGTCGGGTCAATTTCCGCAAGTTTAAGCCAAAGTTCTCCGGGGCCTCCGCAAGCCACAAGCGCCACCGCCAATAACAATACCAGAGAACCAATCATCAAAATTGCCTGCACCGAGTCCGTCCATAAGGAAGCGCGGATGCCTCCAGAAAAACAGTAGATAACCACAATGACAGCCCCAACGATAATTCCGAGTTGATAGTTCCAGCCAAACACGGCATTTAGCGCTTTGCTGCCGGCTACCAGTTGGGCTGCCGCGTAGGAACCCAAGAAGGCGATCGTGATTAATGCTGAAATAATGATAATCCAGCGCCCTCTCCCTCTGGTTTGGTCTGCACCCAAGAATGAGGACACTGTATCCGAAGCACTCTCCTCAGAAAGCACTCTCAATCTTTTAAAGACAAACCACCAAGCAAGATAATCTCCCACCGCCCAAGCCACCGGTATCCAAATCGCAGACACTCCGAATTCGTACGCAAAACCAACGTTACCGATAAATAAGAACCCGCTCTGACCAGTAGCCATTGCCGATAGGGCAGTCACCCAGGGATTAACCGATCTGCTTGCCAGTAAATAATCCGTAGTCGTATTTTGCTTCTGGGTTGCCGAGTAAATGCCTATGAATGTAAATGCCAGCAGAAAGACAATGAAAGTAATCGCTATCATGGTTAATTGTTAATTATTAATTATTAATTATTAATTGCTAATCTCCTCCCAACTCCACCAATTTACCAATATTAAAATCAATCTTCACCCAACCTTTTAACTTCCGCAAATTGTTCAGCAAAAGTAAGCTTATTTGCCAGTGGGGGACCATCAAAAACGGCAAAGAATCTTCCACCTGAAACATCGCATCCGTACCCTTAACCATCTTGTTTATCCACGCCGTTAATTGACCCCAAGACCGAATCTCAGTTAACCGCCAAAGTTCGTGGTATAACCAGTAAGTCGGTTTGCTATTTGCTAAGGGTTCGATGGGCTTTTCGTTTTCATCTTCGGCATCCTTTAAATAAGCATCCGCCACCCCCGGATGGTCGTGAAACATGGTAATTGCTGAATGAGTGCGGGGGTTGCATTCTACTGGATAAACTTTCCCATCTTCCGCTTGAATGAAGTCAAAAGAAATTTGTCCGGTGAGATTTAATGCCTTAACAAACTCCTTCACCCATTGGAATATTTCCGGGTTATCCACTTGCTCGTAATTGACTTGAAATGGAGAAGAATTAGAACAACAATGCAGCCTCACTACGCCCTTTCTCACCGTACTGTGAGTGCAATATTCTTTGCCTTTGATGAATTCCTGCATAATCCAAGGTTTCTCTTCGCTAATTGGCAAAGCTTTGACAAAATGCTCCATTTCCTCTCGGGATGCTAGGGGCAGTTTGGTTAAATCTAAACGGTGAAAAGAGTCATAAGGAATGCTTTTGATAATGTATTTACTGCCATCCGCTGCAAAGTCAAAGTTTAAGACTTGTTCCGGTTCTGTTATTAAGAAAGATTTGGGAGCGGATAAGCCTAATTCGCGAACTTTTTCGATAAATGTAAATTTATTATCTAAGAGTTCGGTGATTTCTGGCTCGAAGTTAATGCAGTCGCAATTAATCCCTTCGCGGGAGATTAATTGTTTTGCCAGAGAGTCGTAATAGCTGGCTACTGGACTGGATACGGGGATAAAAACGTCGATGTTTTCGCGTTTGACAATATCTAAGATTCCCTGAGTGTAACCCTCTGGGTCTTTTTCTGGTGCCGGCACCGTTGAGAAACCTTCGACGGCTTTAGAAAATCGGTGTCCCGAGAGCCAATATTTATGAGTTTCCATGAGAAAAACTCGATGTCCTGCGGCGTGAAATAAGCGAGCTAGTTGCAGGCATTTTGTCATTTTTGCCCCGGTAATTAAGATGTTTTTGGGGTTTTCGGCAGTGACTTTTTGCTTTAAAGGGGAAGAAATCCCGCTCCAGACTAGCGATGGTAAAACTAAGAGTAAATTAAACGGGAATGCGATTAAAAGTAAGGTCAAAGTCCCGATGTTTTTGAAAAAGGCAAGCATCTTTTTTTATATGAGATTAAATGGTTCGGCTCAGAGCGATCGCTCTTCGCGATTTGGCGACAGATTAAAATCGCTAAAGCGATTACTACAAGCTTTTTGTAGTAATCGCTTTAGCGATTTTCGCAGTTCTACTTGCGGCGGATGATACTCAAACCATCTCGCAAAGGCAGCAGAACTGTTTCTACTCGGGGATCCTCGGCGACGACTCGGTTAAAGCGAGCGATCGCTTCTCCATTAGCCGTCCGTTGCTCTGGGAGCAAGTAAGGCTGTCCTTGCAATAAAGTATTGTCAGCGCAGATAAATCCGTTACTTGCTAACAAACCCTTATCCAAAAGTATGGAGAAATAATCGACATACTCTTTTTTATCCGCATCGATAAATACCAAGTCAAAAGTTTCTCCAGCCTCAGCCAACTCCCGCAAACTATCCATAGCAGGCGCTACTTTGACAGATATTTTGCCACCGTCAGGAGATTCTGCGAAACAACCTTTAGCAAAGTCTGCTACATAGGTATCTACCTCGCAGGCTACCAGATGTCCGTCATCTGGCAGGGCTTCTGCCATTGCCAGGGCCGAATATCCCGTAAACATACCGATTTCCAAGACGCGCTTGGCCCCAGTCATAGAGACAAACATCTTCAAAGTCTGTCCCTCGATATGTCCCGAGAGCATCTCCTGTTCCAACTGTCGCACCGTTTCCCCATCGGAAAACCGCAGGCTCCAATCCTCAGAGCTTGTCTTTTTGGCCAAAGCTGCCAAAGCTGCCGACTCTTGAGTGGTGCAATTCTCCAGATAAGGATCGATACCTGCCGCCAGTTGGTAAACCTCCTGGAGAGAGGCTGCCAGTTCTTCTGGTACTTGGGTTTTTTCTACGGTTTCCTGAATTTGTTCTAGCTTTTTTACTAGAATCCCTAGGGGTGTGACTGGCCTGGGAATATTGGGTGTTACTAATTGTGTCATTATTGAGCGCTCCCGACTAAAACTGGCTCTTCGGTTCCGATATAAACCTCCAACCCTTCACCCCCACGGGGCAAGTCGGCACAAATACGCTTGTGGTCGGCAAGACATTCTTCGAGTTCGTCGCGAGTCAGGTCGCTGACAAAGAAGCAACTGCCTATGGGGCGGGGCATGGCGGCCCGCAGTTTACCGTCCCGCGTCTGAATGATGGACTTGGTGGCTTCCCACAGCAAATCGATTTCCATCAGGGGATGGTCGAGGGACAGTCCCAGACGGCTCATCAGTCCCAGAATGCGATCGCGCTCTTCGACAGTGATGTAACCGCGTTTGGCAGCGATCGTTGCCGATAAGGCCATATCGATATTGACCCCGTGACCGTGGTAAATCGGTACCTGCGGGGCCAACTCCACAGTCGGACTCCAGGTATGACCGTAGGCAATGACGCGATCTAGGTCTAGTTCCTGCAAATTGGGAGCTTCCAACTCCAACATCTTTTTAATGGCCTTATAATTCAGCTTATGTCCTATTTCTTGGAGTTCTGGAGTGCCATCGAGGAAACCGAAATGGGTCTCCAGCAGTTGTTGGCCGTATTTCTCCAGCAACTCGAATACTTCGGCCTCGCCAACGATGGCAATTTTCAGCAGTTCGGCCATTCCGTTGCGGACTTGGGCCCTTGGCAGGGTCCGCAGGAAGGAGAAGTCCAGAAAACCTTTTTGGTATGCGTGGTAAGCCCCCAAACGGTTTTTGAGTTTTTTGTGGTTGACCGCCACTTTAATAGCCACGCTGGCATCGATTAAACCAATTAAGGTCGTGGGAATGCGGATGTAGTTGCTGCTGCGGCGGTAGGCAGAACAAGCGAACCCGGCTACGTCGGTAACTAAACCGCCACCGATGACTAGGACTGGTTCTTTACGAACTAACCCAAAGTCGGCAAAGGCGTCTACTATTTTCTCGAAAGACGAGATATTTTTAGCCGGTTCCGGGATAGAAATTGGAAAGACTGTTAGGTCGATGTTGTAATGCTCGAAGTAGGATTGGAGTTGTTTTCCGTAGAAGCGATTAACGTTAGCGTCTATTACCGCCAGGCAGCGCCCGTATTTTTCGTAGCATTCCGCTAATTCTGGGTTTTGGATATCGAATACTCCGTTAACATACACCAGACTGTATTCGATCTTTTCGTAAGCTTCTACATGAAATGCTGTTTCAGTAGATTCTAGTTTCGCTTGAATGTTACTCATTTGGTTTCACCTTGTAGATTTAAAAACGCAACAGGATTTTTTGCTGGAGTTGTGCTAACAGCCAGCAAGTAATTGGTGGCAATTTAAACTTTAGTCTATATTGCCGAAGTAAGTTTCTCCCCTTTGATATATTTGCAAAGAGTGGGTTTTATTCTATTCCGGTTGCGTGGCGGTTCTACCTCTAAGTATTTTGGTTGTCGAAAAGATGTCGTCGTATTTATCTCCTGGCTTCCACTTGAGATTGCTGCCCAGATTTACATTTCGATCTGGGTTTAATTGATTTTGCGTAGATGGCTGTTTTAGCAACATAGCTTCGATCTTTATAACTTTTTCTGACTGGATCGCGATTTAATTGCTAATCGCCGTTGAAATTCCATGGGGCAGGGCCATAACTGGCAATTTCCTCCCCTTTCATAATTTAACGCTTAACCTTCCTAGTTGTCTTTAAATTTATGTTGATTTATGTAAATCAATCTTAATAAAAAGTAAATAAATGTTATCAATCGATTTTTGTCACTAAGGGACTCGCGGCTGTCGGAAGATACGAATTCTGCCTACTGTCGCAAATTCATTGCTGTTTGTTTCACGCCAACCCAAGAGCAATTTCATTTAACTGGTATTCTATTTCTCCCTTCGCCCCTTAACAATTATCGAAAAACCGACCGACGCGAAAAACAAGAATGCCTGCAGCCATGCCGGGAAGCACTTCCCCCCGAACCTCAGACCAGTGAAGTCCGAATTTCCAGGTAAAAGCTGTAGCGATGCCAGCCAGCATCATAGCGATCGCTACTGGCATACTCACCGATTTTCCCCAAGCTGTGAGGTTGACCGACGACACCAAACCCAACTGCTATCCAACCAAGGATAAAAGGCAACAATCCAAACCGGAGATTGGGCGGGGTCAAATTCACCAGGGCAGGGTCGATCGCTCCCTTGATTTGCCCAAAGTTCGCCGATGCCGCCAGAGGCGATCGCTCGCTAACAGCAGCAACAACGAACCTATCATAATTATTCCCTGCACTGCATCCGTCGAGATGGAAGCGCGGATGCCGCCGGAAAAACAATAAATCACTACGATCGCTAGGGGGCGATCGCCCCCAAATTGTTGTAGTTACAGCCGAAAACTGCGTTAAGTGCCTTGCTCCCTGCCACCAGTTGCGCTGCGGCATAAGAACCCAAAGATACAATAATAATTAGACCCGAGATCGCACAAATCCAACGTTCCCCCTCGATTTTGTGACCGAGAAAGGAGGAGAAACTCGGGAGCATCTCAATTTTGTAAAAAAACCAATATTTCAACGATTGTTGGAACGTTGGAACGTTGTCAGTCCCTGGGCGTTCCAACGTTCCAACTGACCGCAAAAAAAGCATGCATTTAATTTTTGGCAATATCAAAATTGAGATGCACCCAGAAACTCTCGCAGGAAGCTGCCTCATAAATTTGTCTTAATGGTTTGAAAATCAACCACCAAGCGCGTGTAGCTTCCCAAAGCCCAACCAATACTACACCAGATGGCAGAAATTCCCATGTAGTAGGCAAAAGCCACGGGAGCCAGTAAATACTAGAGCGCTATTGAGAGTTGCCATGGCCGATAGCCCCGTCAGCCAGGGATTGACATTTCTGCTGGCTAGCAAATAATCAGTGGTAGTATTGGCAGCACGAGTTGCCGAGTAAGTTCCTACGAATATAAATAAGAGCAAAAAGGCTCGGAAAATAACTGCAATCGGTGTTTGATTCATTGTTAATAATAGCCAAGGAGCCCAACAGTAATATTAAGTTAATCTTGTGCTGTTTTTAGGGGGCTGCTCCCGGCGATCGGGCATTTTTTTGCCCCAGTCCCAGGCTGGGTATCATTCATTTTTAATCTCCTCCCAACTCCAACCTCTTTTTTAATGGCCTTTTTCTTTAATCTTTAGATAGCTTCGGCCATACTCTAGAGAGAGCTTGGCAAAGTCTTCAGGAAGAAGAAGTCCAGAAAGACTTTTTGGGATGGGCGATCGGCCCGCTAATACCAATTTAATAAAGTTTTGATTTAGAGCTAAATTCTTAAGCCCCCCGAGCGAAGGGGGGTTTGGGGGGATCGAAGTCTTTGATATCTTTCACAAATTGGTATAACAAAAAGCGTTGAATTCTTGGCTTTCTTCATTCCCCCGATGCGCCCAGGTTTCATTCGTTCGACTTG
>CALKCV010000543.1 GCA_938083405.1 uncultured Microcoleaceae cyanobacterium
AGCAACCCCAACAACCAAACCACCGAACGATGATAAACCCCCGGTTCCCCCATCGCATCCATCTCTTTAGTCTCAAAACCACCCGCCATCGCCCCCATCTCGTCTTCCGCAGGCAAATCCTCCTCAAACTCCCGACCAAAAACTCCTAAATCCATCGGTGGCGTCTGATACCAAAGGTCAGAAAAATAAGAACCCACTGCCAGAGCAAAAGCAGGATAAAGAGGGAAAATATACCAAGGCAATTTAGTACTCATCACAGAAATTGCCAGCAAATAAACCCCACTCCAAACTAATATTAATTTCCCCCAACTTAAATTACGATTTTCCCAAATTAAACGCAAACCCGGCGGCCAAAACAGCAGCCAAGGCCAGGTAAATTCCACTATTTCTAATAGATAATACCAAAGCGCTCCTTCGTGGCTGCCCACCGGCTGCCAAACTCGCCGTAAAGATTGATGGAGCAAGTTAGCATTAACGAAGGCCATACCATAATGAACGAACTGGGCACCGTACCACAATAGAACCGGGACAATACCCAGAAAAATACCGCCCCAAAGATATCGAGAAGTTAACAGTCTCGGAGTGTCCCAAAGAAGAAATAAAAAGGCGATCGCCCCCAAAAGCAACCCTAAAACAACACCTTTAGTCAGACAAAGCAAGCCAAAAGCAATACCAGAAGCAAGAGCATAACGGAGGTTGCGGCGCGATCGTAACGCGCACCAAATAGTTAATAAGAAAAAACAAACCACCGCCCCATCCAACATTGCCAGACGCCCGTGCCTAACCACTGGGAATAAGGTTAAGTAAACCAAACCCCCAAACATTGCCGTCGTCCGCAGGCGAAACAGTTCCCGTCCCACCAGATAAACTAAAGGCACAGAAATTGCCGTCAGCATGGCCGGCGGCCACCGCGCCGTCCACTCGTTAACCCCGCCAATGGCGTAAGACAAAGCGATCGACCAATGTACCAGAGGCGGTTTATTAAAATAAGGAGTATCGTTAACGGTAGGATAAAGCCAATTCCAATCTCCCCGCCCAATTTCTCTGGCAACTTGGGCCACTATTCCTTCGTCCCAATCTCGCAGGGGCAATTCTCCGAGATTAATTCCATAGAGTAACAAGGCGGCCAGCAGCAGCCCCAGGGCAAAAACTAGATCTACCCATTTATCGTTTAGGGGAGTTTTTGGGTTTGGACTGCCCCAACCAAAGAAGCTAAACATTTTGACAATGACCTTTTCGTAGGCGAATTAATAAAGGGTTTAACCCCTAATTTCTCATAAATAGGGAGATTATTATTGCCGATGCTGTAAACTAAAACAACAGTTTCCCATCTTATCCGATCGCCTGCACCTAGAAACGTTCGCTTTAGAACGCGGAAGAATCCCTGGTAACTTTTCCCCTAAGTCCCAAAACCAACAATTTTAAATTCATTTTTAACCGGTGCATCTCATATTTGCTTTATAGACTTTTTCTGCCAACGAACAACAGACAACGTTCCAACTAACAACTAGCAGTAAAATATTGGTTTTATTAATTATTTATATCCAGCATTTTAACTCAAATTATTACCTAGAAAAACAATGAACATTCCCGTAATTTTAGACATCATCATCGGCTTAATATTTATATATGTAACCTTAAGCCTGCTAGCCAGCGAAATTCAAGAACTAATCGCCACAATTATGCAATGGCGCGCCGCTCATTTAAAGAAATCTATAGAAGTGCTCCTAGCCGGAGACCCGGACCTAAGAGAAGACCCGCTTCAATTTAATAAGGTCAGAAAATTATCTAATTATCTCTACGGCCATCCCCTAATTAAAAATTTGAATTATAAAGCTCAAGACCCTCTCGAAAGATGGTTTAGGGAAATAGTCGGTCAAATAGGTCAAATATTTCGTAGCATCACTAAAAACAAAAACCTTTTTGGTGAAGCCTCCAGCGCTCCTTCTTATATTCCTTCAGAAACATTTGCCAGTAGCTTAATAGAAACCTTAAAAATCTATCCCTTAATTCAGGCTATTAGCGAAACGAGATTGGAGAAATTTAAAGACCGTAAAGTAGGAGAAATTAAATACATTCTCGATAGCGTGGATTTCGACGATAATACTCAAAATCTTTTAAATGGGGAACTGCAATCTTTGACAGACGGGTTCGATCGAATTGTCGAAGATTACAAACAAGAGCGATCGACTTTAAACAATAGCTTCGATCGGATGTCGGAGCGCGTTAAGATATTTATTGAAAATTCCCAAGCTTATCTACCAGCGAGCGAAAACTCTGCCCGAGAATTTCAAAGTAAAATGAGGTCCGTTCGGGAACTTTTTGAAAGTAAAATAGAGCGCGAAGTGCTGCTGTCGGAAATGATGCCAAGCTTTACAAATCTTTTAAATGTAGTCAGACAAGTAGTAAAAAGCGAAGAAACGCTCGAAGAAGTTCTTGCCGATAAAGAGGGGGCAATTTATAGTGAAATTAAAGAGTCTATTGACGCTCTTCCCGACTCATTAAAAGAAAGCCTTTATATGTTAGCGCAACGAGCCGAAATTAAAGCAAAAGAAACAGGGCAAACTTTAAATCAATTTCAGAACGAAGTCGAGCTTTGGTTCGATAATGCCATGCAACGAGCATCAGGCGTTTATAAGCGCAATGCCAGAGGAGTTGCTATTATTTTGGGCGTTCTCATCGCAGTGGGCGCTAATGCCGATACCTTGTATATTGTCGAACATTTGTCAAAAGATTCTTTTCTGCGGGCCACCGTTAACGAATACGCAGAACAGTTAGTCGCTAAAGAAACCGCACTAACCCCCGATCGCCTTACTGGCATTCAAGAAGAAGTAGATCGCGCTTTAAATAAAGTCGCCCTTCCCATCGGCTGGGAAGACAAAAAAATTATAGAAGTAAATCCCAACCAACCCCTCTGGTTGGCAGTCATAAAAAGGATGTTTGGTTGGTTGTTAAGCGGCCTGGCAATTTCTATGGGTTCCGCTTTTTGGTTCGACCTCCTCCAGAAGCTAGTCGGCATTCGCAACGTCGGCGGCAAACCCCGATCGCCCTCGGAAACGGTTAAAAAATAAAAATAAGTTCCAACCTCCACTCCTTACCTTCCCGAACGATCTCTATTTTTTCGATGAACTCTCGAAAATAAAATCGACGCTCGGACTCGGATAAATCTAACCAAAACTGAGGATAAGAAACCGCTTTAGCAGTTTCGATTAAATTTACTGGAGGAAGTTCCGCGAATTTCCCCTGCAACTCGGCAATTTCCGTCCGCAGTTTGTACGCGCGCAGTTCAGCAGTTTCGTTGTCGAGGAGCCCTCGTGCCGCCAATTCGGGAAGTTCGGTAAGGAACCCTTCTTTGGAAGCGATCGCTCCAATTATTCCCCCCTTCACCCCATCCATATTCGGCATCTCCAAACCAGCAACCGCCAAGGGCAACTCCCGACAAATTGCCTCGATCGTCTTTTCTAAAATCTCCTGATAGGGCAAAGCCTTACATTTAGGTTTCAGCGGGCAACTCCCCGGACGCAAATACAAATACTCTCGTTTTTGCCGATAAGAGGTAACTTTAGTAACGATAGTTTGAGATTGACATCGGGCGCATCGCACCAAACCGGCAAGCGATCGCGGAGCGCTGGCAGTGCGCGGGGGCAGTCGGCGGTTGCGTCGCAGCAGGCGATCGACTTGGGCCGCCTCTTGTCTGGAAATAATCGGAACGTGAGTGTTAGAAATCGTTTCTTTATTGCGATATTCGAGGTCCCCTCGATAGGCAGAATTGGTTAACCACCGACGACCGGTGGTGGCGGAGATTTTTTTACCGTATTTCTTATCTATATAGCGAACCGCGCCACGCAAGGAACCGTAGAGCAGGAAATGCTCGAAAAAATCTTTCACTACAGCCGCCGCACTTCTGTCTAAAGCATAACGATCTTTACCCCGCCGATATCCGTAGGGCGCTTTACCGGGAGGGGGCAAAGCTTTAAGCCTGTTGCGAGCGTGTCCTTTTCGGATTTTCCGGCTGCGCTGCTTCTCCTGGAGATCTTGGAACAGTTTTAGTATGTCCGTTCTGGTGACACTTTTCGGCCTTAGTTTGCCCTCCTCAGCGATCGCCTCCTCCCCATTTTTTTCCATATCGTCTTTTATAATAGTCAGTTGCGATTCTAACGGGACCACTTCAATGCCGAAAGATTCTAATTGAACCAGGCGATCGCATACCTCCTCCACCGACTCCCCCAACTCCTCAACCCGCCGAATTAACAAATAATCTGGAGGTTCGCCCTCGCAGTCTCCCAGGAGTTGTTCCAATTCTCGGCGTTTTCCTAAATCTTGATACACGCGATCGACCTCCCATCCCCAGATATTCTTATCTGGGATAGCTTCGAGCAAGGGCTCCGTATAAGAATAAGCAAAGATTTTCATTGGGCGATTTGGCTTAATTCGATAATATTACCATCGGGATCTCTCGCAAACAAAGCCGCCCGACCGGAGGCGCTAGTTTGCAGCGGGCAATTATTCGCTAGCAATCGCTCTTTGGCCTCTTCTATATTAGTTACAGAAAATGCTAAATGTCGGTTCCGTCCGTATTTTTCGCAATTGACTAAATCGGGGATAACTTCTGGGGATTGGATTAAGTGAATTTGGAAATCTCCCACCTGATACCAGGTACCCGGAAAATTCAGAGGGCGATCGACTTTTGGCAACCCCAGGATCTTGCCGTAGAAATTTTCGGCATCTTCCAGGTTGGAAACCAGAATAGCAGCATGGAGGGATTTGGTAATTTGCAGCATCGGTTATTACAGCGATTAAATCTTTGTCCCTACTATTATAGGCAGGCAAAAACGGGCCATCGATTTACAGCCCTGGGTGGCCCAGGTGTTGTTAAAAGTGGGTTATTAACCGGATAAACAGGGGATTTTTCCTTTAAAACCAAGAAAATCCGGCACGAACACCCCCCTGATAAGCAAGACAGTGCCAGTTGCTCGACCGCCCACTCCTCTGACTTCCTACTCGCAGAATCTCATGGCATGGGAGGTAGTTTTACCAAATACCCGCCCCTAAAGACTTCCCGACTCTTGCCTCCTCAAGAAAAATCAAAAATTGAAACACTCTCTTAAGTAGTGAACTTAAGAGAGTGTCACTTTTGCGTCAGTTTTTCCGGACGGACTTTTTTAGAGTAAAAGTGTTGAGTTAATTGTTGGACCCATGAAATCTAATCTCTCCCTCGAACCCAAAACCACCGCTAACGACTTGGACGCCTGCATCGCCATCGCCTGGCTGGACCTGGTAGCAGCCACTGAGGACGATCTTGATGGAGATGATTGGCTGGCCCTGTGTGGCGATATCGACGAAGGCGAAATTTACAGAGAATGGTTCATCTGGTACGACGAGGAAGTTTCTCAAGAGTGGGAAGCTTACGATATTGCCACAAACCAACGAATCGTGGCCTCCGACTCCACCGAACTTAAGGCCCGCATTGACCTACTCGAAGATGGAATAAATAGCCAAGCTAAAGCAAGTTGAAGGTTGGAACCCTGCCATCACAGGCGATCGCCCCATAACCGACTTTTGCCTCGATCCGCTCATGTTTGCAGGATCGATCCCCCTGGAACACACTTTTGCCAGCAATAATTCTACTATGGAGTCAAGAACAAAAATCATGTTTCAAGTCAACCCACAAATCATCTCTGAAATTTTAAATGGCGTTAAGGAAAAA
>CALKCV010000544.1 GCA_938083405.1 uncultured Microcoleaceae cyanobacterium
AGAACCGTATTTAGGCTTGCACTATCCAGCTTCCGATATTCCCAAGCAAGCCAGAAAGCTATATTATCAGAATTTACTGAGGATTATTGTCGATATTAATTATCAGCCAGTGGAGCTCCTTCCAGTTAATAATCCCCTAACTAATGAACCTTTAGATTTAAGCAATTCAGTCCTCAGAAGCGTCTCTCCCATTCACGTCGAATACTTACAAAACATGGGCGTAGCCGCTTCTTTTTGTATTTCCGTAATTAACGAACAAAAACTCTGGGGCTTAATAGTATGTCACCACTACCAGCCTAAATATCTCGACTACGAAACTCGAAAAGCTGGCGAACTTCTCGGACAATTTATGTCCTTAGAATTAGTAAAAAAACAAAAAAGCGATTTAGACTTATATTTAGAAAAAGTTGACTCGATTCAACATCAATTTAAAACAAAATTGTCTGGAAAAAGCGAAGCTATTGCCAAAGCTTTAAAAGATAATCAAAGAAAGTTATTAGAATTAGTTAAGGCAGAAGGGGCTGTAGTATCTCTTCAAGATAATTTAACTTTAATTGGCAAAACTCCCGACTTAGAAGCAATAAAAGAATTGTTGAATTGGTTGGGTTATCGCCACCCCAAAAAATTATTTTATACCGATTATTTAAGCGACATTTATCACCCATCCAGCCAATACAAACACCTAGCAAGCGGTTTATTGGCAGTTTCTATTTTCCTGAAAAATACCTCCTATCATATTCTCTGGTTTCGACCGGAAGTAGTTCAAACCGTAAATTGGGCGGGGAATCCTAATAAACCAGTTACCGTCGATAATAACGGCGAACCGCGCCTCTCCCCTCGAAAGTCATTCGAGCTATGGAAAGAAACAGTAAGCGGCAAATCTCATCCCTGGGAGAAAGTAGAAATAGAAGCAGCTATGGAACTAAGAAATACTCTGATGCTAGCATCTTTAGAGTATTCCCATTCCGAACTAGAAAAAGCAGCAGAAAAAGCCGAAATAGCCAATCGGGCAAAAAGCGAATTCTTAGCTAATATGAGCCACGAAATTCGCACCCCAATGAACGCTATTATAGGCTTTTGCGACCTGCTAAAAGGCACCGTCAAAGAACCTCGTTCTCGTTCTTATGTAGAATCAATTTCTGCTGGCGGCAAGACTTTAATGGCATTAATTAACGACATTTTAGACCTATCTAAAATCGAAGCCGGCAAGCTCGAACTTGATTGGCAACCAGTAAATTTGCGGATACTAACAGAAGAAGTCCAACAAATCTTTTTTCAAAAAGCGATTGAAAAAAATATGTCGTTAATTTTAGAAATAGAAGAAACCATACCAAAAGAAGTAATTTTTGACGAAATTCGCTTGCGGCAAATCCTATTTAACGTCGTCGGCAATGCGATTAAATTTACCGAAGCAGGGTCGGTCAAAATTTGTCTTCGGAATTGTTCTCCAGAAAATTGTACGGTGGATAGCAATAAAGCCTGCCTCCAAATAATAGTAGAAGATACGGGAATAGGTATTGTCCCCAACCAATTAGACCGCATCTTCGATACTTTCATCCAAAGCGAAGGACAGAGTACCCGCAAATATGGGGGCACCGGTTTGGGACTAGCTATTACCCGCCGACTTACAGAAATGTTGGGGGGCAAAGTAAGCGTCCAAAGCGAACTGGGCAAAGGCAGTACCTTTTCCTTCGTTTTTCCAGATGTCGCCATTAGTAATGGGGCCTTCGCAGGAGAAACGGGGGCTGAGTTAGATGAAGATTTAAACCAATTCGTACCGCTTAAGGTTTTAGTGGTGGATGATGTCCGATCCAACCGGGACCTAATTCAAGGCTATTTTGAAGGGACTCAACATTCCCTGCTGATGGCCGAAAATGGTTGGGAAGCCATAGATATGGCCAGGCTAGAGCGTCCAGATATTATTTTGCTGGACCTGCGAATGCCAAATATGGACGGATACCAAGTTCTCCAAGAACTCGCCGCATTGGTGGAAACTCAAAAAATCCCAGTTATCATTCTAACTGCGTCGGCCCTCAAGGAAGATGAGGAAATACTCAAACCGATATCTTCTGGGTTCTTACGCAAACCAGTTAGTCGCCTGCAGCTAGTATCCGAGTTGAAAAAAATCTTGCCCCATCAGTATAATTATTCCTACAAGTACAATTACTCTGTAAGAACTGCGGAACATCCCCTGGAGGCTTCCCCCTCAGAAAATACTGCCAAACAGAAGGAGGAACTTAGTTATAGAGCCGAAAATTTGCCAGAATTGTTGGAAAAATTGCGTCAAGAAGAGGAAACAATTTGGCCAGAATTGTGCAATACTATGAAAATGAGGGATTTGCGAGAATTCGCAGACCGTCTCAAACAGTGGGCCGCTGAATTTGGATGCGGTCTCCTTTTAGATTATGCTACGGCGCTCGATCGCCAGCTCGAAGCATTCGACTGGGATAGTTTGCCAGGAACTATTACAGCTTTTCCAGAGGTAAGGCGTCAGTTACAGTAGTCATTAATATTTAACTCCATCTGGAGGTAAATTAGATCGTTGCCAGTACAAATAGGATGACAAATACGAGTTGCGCTCGCACGTCAGTTTTGTCAACAGACTTTTTTTGCCTACTAACAACCGAGAACGTTCCAACCCTCCATGCCGGCACTTAGTTGTTGGGAAAGCTTCAAAGTAGAGATGCTCCCTGGCGATCGCTATAACTATAGCAATTATTGAATCGGTGAATTCCACCCAGAGCGATCCCCCGTTGGTCCCCCTTTTTAAGGGGGACTTTGAAAAAATATTGCTCCCCCCTTAAAAAGGGGGGCAGGTTCAGGATCGAATAGCGGTACCTCATCAATTCGATAAATGCTATAGGTGTTTCTATGACCTCTAATATCGAGTCGCAATAAACGATCGGGGGGAAAACGAAAAGGGACGTTGGTGGCAATCCAAGGAACGAGCTTTGGTTTCACGCGACAAACCCAATAATTAATTATTAATTATTAATTATTAATTATTAATTAACATAAATATATATTCTTACAAACAATCCAATCTTGCAAAAATGACTGTATTTCATCCCCAAGAATTCCTGATTTTAATTGTAGATGATGTTAGCAAAAATCTGCAAGTAGTAGGTTCTATACTCGACGATGCAGGCTATTCTACAACTTTTGCCCCAGGGGGAAAACAAGCCCTAGAACGAGTAAAAACAGCTAGCCCAGACCTAATTTTGCTGGATTTAATGATGCCAGAAATGGATGGCTTGCAAGTTTGCGAACATCTCAAAGCCGAACCAAAATGGCAAGAAATTCCTATCATTTTTCTGACAGCAAGTCACGAAAAAGAACATTTGCTTTTAGCTTTTGAACGAGGGGCAGTGGATTATGTTACGAAGCCTTTTAATCCGGCCGAACTTTTAGCTAGGGTGAAAACTCATTTGGAGTTAAAACATACTCGCGACGAACTGAACAAAACTATAGTAGAATTAGTTGAAGCCCGAGAAACTGCTATCGAAGCAAGCCGAGTTAAATCTCAGTTTCTCGCTAATATGAGCCACGAAATTAGAACTCCTATGAATGCGGTTTTGGGCATGACGGAATTATTACTTAATACTAAGCTCGATTCCCATCAACTAGATTTCGCTAAAACTCTCCAATCTAGCGGCGAACATTTGTTGGCTATTATTAACGATATTCTCGATTTCTCCAAGCTCGAAGCAGGGGAAATGCGCCTCGCCGCTCGCTCTTTCGACCTCCACTCGGAACTGGAAAATATTAAAGGTTTGTTTGCGAGCGTTGCTAAAAATAAGGGTTTGAAATTGGCTCTGGAAATCGAAGAGTCGGTGCCGAGTTTTATTCAAGGAGACGATACTCGCTTGCGACAGGTTTTGACCAATCTCATTAGCAATGCGATTAAGTTTACCGATGGGGGATACGCGAACATTTATGTCGCTCTGGATAAAAACACGGTTGTTAACGAGCAAAGAGCTACTTTCAGGCTTTACTTTGCAGTAAAAGACTCTGGAATAGGAATTGCGGCAGAAGATCGCCAAAAGTTGTTCCGGTCTTTCTCTCAAGTAGATATTTCTACTACTCGCAAATATGGCGGTACGGGTTTGGGTTTGGTAATTTGCAAGCAATTGGTACAGCTTATGGATGGCGATCTGGGGGTCGAAAGCAACCCAGGGCAAGGTTCTACTTTTTGGTTTACAGCTAAGTTCCAACGGGCAGAGCAGGTTAATGGTTCGGTCCCGAAAAAAGAGCGATCGCTAATAACAACTGTATCTGTAAGCCCAGAGAGTATGGTGGAGGGGGAGTTCAAAGACGCTAAAATATTGTTGGTGGAAGATACTCGCATCAATCAAAAGGTAGTAATGCATCAGTTGAAGTTACTAGGGTATGAAAGTGCAGATTGTGTCAAAGACGGTCAAGAAGCTCTGGATAAATTGGCACAAAAAGATTACGACCTGGTGCTGATGGATTGTCAGATGCCGATTTTAGACGGTTACGAGGCTACCACTTCTCTTCGCAAACGAGAAGGCGATGCCAAACATACGGTAGTAGTCGGGCTGACGGCTTATGCTATGGATGGCGATCGCGAAAAGTGTTTGGCTGCAGGTATGGACGATTATTTGACTAAACCTTTAACTATCGAAGAACTATCGGCGGCTTTGACAAAATGGTTGCCTCGCCATCTGGAGAAAAAAGAAAAGCCAGCAAATGAATCAAGGGTTCCTTTATCAAATATTGCCAACGCGGAATCTCTGATCGATGGCGATCGCTTGCAGAAATTGACGGGGGGAGATATGGCCTTGCAGTTGGATTTGTTGCAATCTTTCGCAGATGACCTAGCGAGCGATTTAGCAGAGGCTAGGTCGGCTTTGGCGGTCTCTGATGCCCAAAATCTAGCCCTACAAGCTCACCGGATTAAAGGAGGGGCAGGTAATATGGGGGTCGAATTGATGCCCGATCTAGCGGCTACCTTAGAAGCAAGAGCCCGTGAAAATAATCTGGAGAACGCCTCCGAGTTACTCTTGAAGTTAGAGAAGGTCTTAGAAAAGTTTAGGGCTTTACACTTATCCGAGTCGCGATCGTAAGTAATTAATAATTAATAATTAATAATTAATAATTGTCGGACGTTTCGTCGGGGTGGCGCTTGAGCCTTAATACAGGCCCAGACAGCGAGTAAATTTTAGAACCTACATTCCGCCGATCGCGACTACTTAGCTGTATTTTTGTTGAAAAAACATTTTCTTCGCTAAAAACGACGATGCCCCCAAAAGAAAACCTCTATTTTTAGCAAACCTTATCATCAAATTGTTTTTGCTTGTTTGCCGTGGAACCTTTTAACCCTTCTAATTTTTTAGTTTTAGTCGTAGATGACCTGAATATAAATCTCCAGATAGTGGGGGCTATACTCGATAGCGAGGGCTATGCCACTACTTTTGCTACTAACGGGCAACAAGCGCTCTCCCGGATGAAAAATGCTCAACCAGACTTGGTATTATTAGACCTGATGATGCCAGAAATGGACGGGTTTCAAGTTTGCGAAAACCTCCGAAGTAACCACGATCGCAGCGAAATTCCCATAATCTTTCTTACTGCCAGTCAGGAACAAAAGCATCTACTTCAAGCTTTCGATCGAGGTGCAGTCGATTATATCACGAAACCTTTCAATCCACCAGAACTTTTAGCTCGCGTCAAGACCCATTTAGAGCTCAAGCATACTAGAGATGAGTTGAAAAAAGCTGTAGCTGAGTTGGAAAAGTTAGCAACAACTGATTCTTTGACTGGTATTGCTAACCGTCGATCTTTGTTGCTAATGGGAGAAAATGAATTTTTACGGGCTCGTCGATACAATCGCCAGCTTTCGGTTTTGATGTTGGATGTGGATCGTTTTAAGCAAATTAACGATACTTACGGACACGCGGTGGGGGATGAAGCTCTTACGGCAATAGCAAAGGCTATTGTTTCCACTCTTCGAAAAGGAGATTGTTTTGGGCGTTTCGGCGGCGAGGAGTTTTTGGCGTTTCTGCCGGAAACCGGTCTCGATGCTGCGGTGGAAGTTGCTAATCGCATCCGCACTACTATTGCAGAATTATCTCTTTTTTCTGGGAAAAAACAGGTGCAAATGACTATTAGTATTGGCGTGACAGAATGCAGCGAAAACGATATTAAAGTCGATACAGCGATACAACGTTCTGATGCAGGGCTTTATCATGCAAAGCACCGAGGTCGTAATTTAGTTGTAGCGATTTCACCTACAGATTCAAAGACCAGTTATCTATGATAGCAACGGTTTTAATACTGTAATAGCATAGCGATCGCTTAAAATATATTTCTTAACTATCTGTTGCATTTCCTCGGCTTCCAGCTTCATTATTCGCTCTGGATAGATAATAGATAGCTCTGGATTGGCGATCGTAAAATAATATCCATACAAGCCTGCTAGCTGTCCGGGTGTTTCTGTAGAAAAAGCATAATCGTTACAGAGCAACCGCTTGCATCGCGCTAATTCTTCCCGGCAGATAGGTTGAGAGATAAATTCTGTAAGTATTTCCAAGATCGAAGTTTCTACGCGCTCTATGTATTGTGGTTCTAATATCGCACTAATCGTAAATAAGCTTGAATCCCTCTGCAAAGAAAAATCGCTACTAATACCCTGCACTAATCCTAACTCTTCCCGCAGCGATCGCACCAGCCTAGAACTCCGCCCCTCTGCCAGCAACACTGAGAACAAATCTAAAGCGTAAGCGGACTCTAACTCTTCTACCCCCGGTCCGATCCATCCCATCATTATTCGCCCTTGTTCGAGTCTTGGTAGATGGATTTCTTGACGGCGAATTTCTGTAATTGACGGTTTCCCTTCTACTTTTACCTGTGGATGGCCGCAGCACCTTAAGGGAAATTCCTCGAATGCTCTACTTACTAATTCTACTGCTTTTTCTCGTCCGACACCTCCGACTATCGCTACTCCCATATTCTCCGGTTGGTAGCTATGGCGATGAAAGCATCGCATCTCTTCTGGCAGCCTTTCCCGCAACAAGGTTTCTGTGCCTAAAACCGATCGCCCGTAAGGATGATTTTGGTACATACTCTCCATCAGTGCTTGAAAACCTATCGAGTCCGGACAGTCTTCTGCTTCTCGAATCTCTTCTACTACCACATCCAGTTCGCGATCGAATTCTGCTTCTGGGATGGCGGCACGCAACAAAATCTCTGCCAAGGCCAACAGGGTTTCTTCTAAATATTGAACTGCAGTGGTAATGAAGAAATGGGCATAGTCGTGGCTCGTAGCTGCATTGGCCATGCCCCCCCGGTTTTCTATTATTTGGTCAAATTGGCCCGGCCTTAGTTTATCCGTGCCTTTGAAAATCATGTGCTCCAAAAAATGAGCCATGCCAGACCAAGCATCGGGCTCTTGCCTCGCCCCTGCCCTGACCCAGACATCCACGACCACTACGGGAGTGGCCTTCATCTCTTGATGAATAATAGTTAATCCGTTATCCAGCTTCAAAACCTTTGCTGGAAACCTATCCGTGCATATTGATGGTGACAATTCACTTACTCTTTAAAGTTAATTTAATTTATTCTTGTCATTATTTTAACTTTAAAAAATAACTCTTGTTTTCTCGGAAAACTGTATTGATTTATACTTTTGTTGGAAAAAAATCCTTCTTTTCAATCGATGGCTCCTTTCGCTAAACAAAAAAAAGCGCGATCGAGAGATATTCGATCGCGCTTTTTTTTTCTAACCGTCCTCAATAAAAGTCGTTCGCCTAAAATTCAGTAGCGGCAAACACGTCTATCAAATTATCGGTTTCTAGATCCTCAAGAGCGATCGTAGAGCCACCAAACTCCGAATCTTCTAAACTGCTAATAAGTCGGAATTCTTCCTCACCCGAAGCACTAACACCAGGATTAGTCAACGGATCGAAACCATTCAAAGAACTAGCCGATAAATCCCCATCCCCTGCCTCGGTTTGAGATTCCCCGACAATACTCTCGTCGCTACTTAGTTCGTCCTGGTTATTCTCATCTACTTCCGGTTCTGTTTGAGCAAACCCGACCACGCTCTCATCGCTAGTTAGTACGTCGTTGCTCCCGTTAGTAGTAGTTCCTCCGTTAGTAGTAGTTCCTCCATTCCCCGGTGGCGGTGTCATTACCGGCGGAGCCTGCGGAGTAATCGAGGTTGGAGGAGCCCCCGCGAGCGAACCAGGAGCGTTACCAATATTGACAAAGCTCGCGCTCTCGCCCTCAACCAAAGTCACCACAGCATCGGGAGTAGTTTGAGTGAAACCCGGTTGCGGAACTTGCCGGACAACATAAGGCTGAAGGTTGCCATTCTCATCGCGAAGAACTGGCAAGTTAACAAAATTGTACCTGCCTTCTGGGTCGGTTATCGAACTCGGTTCCCCCTCATCCAAAATACCGTTTTGGTTCAAATCTAGGTAAGCAGTGAAACCTGCCAAACCTCCTTCATCCGGCTCTACCAATTGGTTGCCATTGCGGTCCTCGAATACCGCACCACCGATACTGGTAAGATCGCCCCCTGGAGCAGGAGGAGTAACTTGACCTTGAGTGCGAGAGTTACCGATGTTGAAACTAAAATTCTGATTTACCCCCACTTCCACAGTCGCATCGGGAGTAGTCTTAATTAAATCCGTGCGGGGAATCTGGCGGATCGTGTAAGTGCCCGGTGTCGTCAGACCGACGAAAGCGAAGTCACCATTGATATTAGAGAAGGTATTCGGTTCAGTAGGATCGAATACACCGTTATTGTTGCTATCCACATAAAGTTGGACGTCAGGAATCCCGATCGGCTCTCCCGGATCCAGGAAACCGTTACCGTTGAAGTCATCAAATACCTTACCGCTAATGGTACCTTGGGGAGCCAAACCGAAGTTATAGATAAAGCTCTCCCCAGCCCCGTAGTCAATCACAACATCGCCAGTAGTCGGGAAGAAACCGCCCCGAACAAATGCTCGGAGGTTGTAAGCTCCCTCTGGCACGTTAAACTCAGTAAGGTCGAAACCGTAAACACCACCGGCACCGGTTATTTGGTTTGGTTCAAAACCTTGGGGTTTGCCGTCGTTGTTCGTATCCAGAAACACCTCAATCCCCGGAATGCCCGTTTCTCCCTCAAAAGGCTCGTAGAATTGATTCCCGTTGAGGTCGTTAAATACGATCCCGCTGATGGTGTTTGGTACCTGCAACCTGAAACCATTAGCAAAGTTAATGCCACTGGGGTTGTCGTTAGGAACGCTGACAGTAACTATCTGCGCCCCATTTACTGCCACGTCTGGAGCTACTTGTTCGATTTGGGTTTGCTGGCTCGGACTCAGGTTTTGTCTGAGCGTATAGGTTCCAGGCGGTAGGGCCCTGAAGATATACTCCCCTCGTTCGTCGGTAAAGGTAAAAGGCTCTTCTGGGTCTAAGAGGCTATTGGCATTGAGATCGATATAAATTTGTATCCCTGGGAAGCCCGGTTCTACACCAGGTTCTAGAGTTCCATCGCCATTGCTATCCTCAAATACCACACCGCTAATACTGCTACTAAACTCGGGCTGAGTGAAAATCGTGGTATTAGCAAAGTTATAAACAACGGTCTGACCTGGAACTAAAGTAACTTGAGGACTTACAGAGGTTTGAACTTCTCCTGGTTGGAGGACTTCGCGCACCCTGTAGATGCTTGGTGGTAGATTCTCGAAGCGATATAACCCGTTGACATCTGTGACCGTGTTGGGCTCTCCGGGATCTAGTTGACCGCTATCGTTGAGGTCTAGGTAGATAGTAACCCCTGACCTCACCGGTTCGTCTGCCTCAAAGAAACCATTACCGTTGCGATCGTCAAATTTACCACCAGTAATAACCCCACCCTGGAGCAACAACTGGTCTGGTATAGCCACTGGCGTTATTACCTCAGGGGGTGCTGGATTTGGTGGAGGAGGAAGTGGGTTTGGAACTGCAGTTGGCGGTGCTACGCCGGGTACGCCAATGTTGACAAAGTTGGCTTCGTCTCCAGCAACCAAAGTTATTACCGCAGGAGGAGTAGTCGGAACAACACCTTGGACCTGAACGACATAATTTGCCGGCTGCAATCCCGCGAATGCGTACCTGCCGTCTGGAGCGGAAGTTGATGTAGCTTCCCCTTCGTCGAGCGTATTGTTGTTATTGGTATCTAGGAACACAGTAACGCCCGCTGCGCCAGGTTCTTCCGGCTCTACGAGTTGGTTGGCATTGAAGTCCTGAAATACAGTACCACCTATGCTTGCTACTCCACCTGCTGCTTGGCTTGCGGTTCTGTTAGCTTCTAGCTCTTCCTCGGTATTAGAGAAGCCGACTTCGCTTTCGTCGGTAGTTAGTCCGTCGTCGATATCAGTGTTAGGTACTTCTCCCTCGCTTAAATCTTCCCCGACGACGCTTTCGTCGGTAGTTAGTTCGTCGTCGATCCCGTCTCCGTCCTGGTCGTTAGTAGGTGCTGGAGCCGGTGCTGGAGCCGGTGCTGGAGCCGGTGCTGGAGCCGGTGCTGGAGCCGGTGCTGGAGCCGGTGCTGGAGC
>CALKCV010000545.1 GCA_938083405.1 uncultured Microcoleaceae cyanobacterium
TAGCAACGGATTTTTTAACGGATTTAACGGATGGTTTGGCCGTGGTGGACGAACTTGTTTCAACAATTAACAAGAACGCAATTAACCACTAACAACAATTGCTAAGTTTCCGAATTTTCACCATTCGAGTTCGGATTTTCTCGTTCGCGTTTTTCCCGTTCTTCGGAGAGTTTGTTCAGCAGGGATATCATTTCAGTGCCCCTTTCTAAAGAACGGTCTTCCACGAAGAGGACTTCTGGAGTTCGGCGGAGGTTCATCCTATGACCTAGCTCGCCGCGGACGTAGCTAGTGGCAGACTTTAAACCTGCCATAGTTTCTTCGCGGACTTCGTCGGTGCCGTAGATGCTGACGAAGATTTTGGCGTGTTGGAGGTCTCCTGAGACATCGACATCGGTAATGCTGACCATGCCCATACCAACGCGATCGTCTTTGATCCCCTGGAGCAACATTTGGCTGACTTCTCTTTTTATTAAGGAAGCGACTTTAGAAACGCGACGACTTGTAGCCATGACTTTTTACCTCCAGCTTTGAGACACTGTTTCTATTGTAGTAGTTGGACGGGTTCTGAGGTTTTGGTGAAATTAGGGAAGCAAATTGATGGCCGTTGCGGGGAGGAAGATCGGACGTAAGTAATTAATAATTAATAATTTAATAATTAATAATTGTCGGACGTTCGTCGGTTCCGAATAAGCGTGAATACAAGCGTCATCCCCAGGGGAATTTTTGAACAAAAATGCCGCATGCACGACTACTTATTGGGTCTGAAAAATTGTCTGCCATTGCCCGGGGCGCAAATTTTTGCATAAAAAAACGATCGCCGCGCCCCATTAAGAGCGATCGCTTTTACGATAACGATCGATGTGCCTCAAATTTTGAAAAAATGGAAGACAAAAAATTCACCATCGGCCAGAAAGTCAAATTAGTAGCCCAACCTCCCTACGTCAAAACCGCCGAACCGATGCCCATACTCCGTCCCCCAAACGTAGTTCGCTTGGGAGAAGAAGGAATAGTTCTCGACCGGCGGCCGGGGGGTTATTGGGGAGTGCGTTTTGAGAAAGGAGCATTTCTCCTAGATAGTCAATACATAGAAGCAGTCGATCGCCAAGACGCTCCACCATCGCCCCTGCAGTCAAACTAATTAAATAGATCTTGGAGGTTTTCGAGGAGGTCTTCTACCCTGTTAACAACATCGTTAATCTTGTCCACCTGGATGTACATATCGCTGGTGGGATATGCTTCGAGAACTTCGAGAAACGAGATCCTACCGTCATCTGCCGCAGCCAGGATCAGAGCGGCCCGCAAAGCCTTGTCGCTTTCGTAACCGCTACGAGTAGTAACAATCTCGCCGATGCTGTCTGCTACGGTGTAGCCGGTCCGACTGTAAAGAGCGTTAGCCAACTGGGCCACATCCACTCCCAATTCCAAAGTCATTAATCCCCGAAGGGTGTCGGGGTTGACGTCCGATACTCCCACTGCTTGGGCGATGGTTTTGGTTTTCTTGCCAGTTTCGGCAAATGTCGCAAGGTCTTTGACGTTAATGGGAGCTTGGATAGCTCCTCCGAAAACGCTGACTACTACTCTGTCGGCAGCAAAGGCCCCAGTGCCAGTGAGGACAACACCTGCCATTGCTCCGAGAAATATTCCGGGCAAACGGAACCAATTTCTTGATTTCATGCTAAAAACTCCAATTTGAAAATGTTCAATATAACCAGTTTCATACCATAGTTGAGGTATGGCTTGCGACTTTCTGGAGCCAGAGTTTAATCTGGCAAAGAATTAATTAAGGTGGCGATCGCTCCATAACCCAACAGTCCCACAACTCCCCCCATAGCTACTATGCTAACGGGGACTAAAATTCCTTTTAATTGGCCGATACTTTCTGCTAGCTCTCGTTGATAATATTCTGCCAACTTTTCTAATGCCTCATCCAAGCGGCCTGTTTCTTCTCCCGTAGCGATCGCCCCCGCCGCCGCTGCTGGTAACTTACCTTGCAAGCTCTCGCTGAGGGTAGCCCCTTTTTTTACTCGCTGTCGAGCTTTTTTCAAATTAGCGGCCATTTCCTGGCTGCCCAAAACCGGGCTTGCGGCAAACAAACCCCGTACCAAATCCAAAGCAGTCAAAATCGGAACTCCACAACTCAAAGGCAAGCTTAACTCGGTAAAGTTTAGCATCTGGCGGGCTTCGAGTATTCTACCTGCTAGGGGCAGTCTGGGCAGCAGTTTTGGATAATTAAAGAATAATGCTGTTATTAATAGGGCAATAATTATTAAACCGGGTAGTAAAAAACCAAATTTAGCTAAAATCGCTAAGGTCAGCAATACAATACTCAAAAAAGTTGCAATAGCTGCCCGCCAAATTGCTGCATAAGATTTTTTCCAACTCTGTTGTTTGAGAGCGTCTTCTCCCAA
The DNA here is from genome assembly GCA_938083405.1 of uncultured Microcoleaceae cyanobacterium. GTDB lineage: Bacteria > Cyanobacteriota > Cyanobacteriia > Cyanobacteriales > Microcoleaceae > CALKCV01. Next base: position 2,409 of record CALKCV010000545.1, read on the forward strand.
ACGCTGGCAAGTTTCTGCTAAAGCCCCGCTAGCGGAACCTGTTTTAATTAAGTTAATAGTAAATTTATCGAAATATTTATCGGAAATTGCTAAAGCTGTTGCTAAATCTTCTCCTTTAGCGACGGTTTTGCTGACCTTTTGCAAGTAGCTTTTGAAGGCGGGATTATTCTTTGGTGCTGCCATGTGTAAGCTTTGCCCCAGCGGAATGCCTGCTTTGAGCAATGCTGCTAGTTGGCTGAAAAATTGAGCTTTTTGTTGGAGTTTCACTGCATTTTTGCTAATTGTTAATTTTCATAACTTCAGGCATTAGATAAAATTCTGTAGGGTGCGCTACTCGGCACCAAACACAAAGCTAATTGTGCAGCTATTTCAGCTTGAATCTCTGGATCGTTTGCCATGGCAGTTAATTATTCTTCTTCAGTTAATAGGTCGGACGAAACTGATATCGACGAAGTTTTCTGGGATTTCAAAATAGAAATTTTTTGAGAATTTTTATCTTTGTAATTAATGACTTTCATACTTAACAACTGAAAATAAAAATAGTAAGGTGCCAGGAAGCACCCTACTAGCTAAATAAAGTTTGTAGTAATCGCTAATCGCTATTTATATCTCCGAATCGCTAAAGCGATTACTACGAACTTTCAATACCCAAAATTTAACGCTTTACTAGCTTTTTCGTCACCTTCCGCAAGCGAATAGATTCGGGAGTAACTTCTACCAATTCGTCAGGACCGATATATTCTAAAGCCCGTTCCAAACTCATCTCCATTGGAGATTGTAATTGAACCAATTCATCCCCCGTTGAAGAACGAACGTTACTCAACTGTTTCGTCTTGCAAACATTCAAATCCAAATCTTGAGGGCGATTGTGTTCTCCTACGATCATGCCTTTATAAACTTTAGTTCCTGGAGTAATAAAATATACTCCCCGGTCCTCCGCGTTTTTCAAAGCATAGAAAGTAGCCGTTCCTTCCTCAAAAGCAATAATTACGCCGTTGCGTCTAGTCTCGATTTCGCCAATAAAAGGACGATATTCTAGGAAACTATGATTCATAATTCCTTCGCCCCGAGTTAAGCGGAGAAACTCGCCTCGGAAACCGATTAAACCTCTAGCTGGTACGGCAAATTCTAGCTGAGTTCTACCGTTACTGCCAACCTGCATATCTAGCATTTCGCCTTTGCGCTGACCGATTCCTTCGATACAACCGCCAACACCCTCTTCGGGAACGTCTAATACCAAACATTCAAAAGGTTCGCAGGGTTGACCGTTGACTTCTCGGTAAATTACTTGAGGTTGAGATACTTGGAATTCATAGCCTTCTCGCCGCATAGTTTCGATGAGAATACCTAAGTGCAATTCCCCGCGACCGGACACGGAAAATTTATCTGGAGAGTCAGTTTCTTCTACTCGCAAAGCCACGTTAGTTTCTAACTCTCTCAAGAGGCGATCGCGCAATTTTCGCGAAGTTACAAACTGCCCTTCTTGTCCGGCAAAAGGCGAATCGTTGACGCTAAAAGTCATCTGCAAAGTAGGTTCGTCAACGCTGATTAAAGGCAGTGCTTGAGGTTCGTTCGGACAAGTAATTGTCTCCCCAATATTAGCATCGGCAAAACCTGCTACGGCAACAAGATTTCCTGCCGAAGCTTCTTCAATTTCGATCCGTTGCAAGCCCTCAAATCCCATCAATTTTGTGACTTTGTATTTAGCAACTCGACCGTCTTCTTTTACTATGGCTGCCTGCTGGGAGGCTTTAATTTTGCCATTATGAATTCGACCGATTACTATTCTGCCTAAATATTCCGAATAATCCAAAGTCGTCACTTGTAATTGTAGGGGTTTATCCGGGTCTCCCACTGGTGGGGGTACATGATTCAAGATCGACTCGAACAGGCATTTCATATCCGTCGATTCTTGGTCGAGGTCTTCTGTTGCGTATCCAGCGAGTCCCGAAGCGAATAGATAGGGAAATTCGCATTGGTCGTCGTCGGCACCTAATTCTAGGAATAGATCTAAGACTTTATCTACGGATCCATAAGGATCTGCTTGGGGGCGATCGATTTTATTGACAACCACTATAGGCCGCAGTCCCTTTTCTAAAGCTTTTTTGAGGACGAACCGGGTTTGAGGCATGGGGCCTTCGTTGGCATCCACGATTAACAAGCAACCATCGACCATTCCCAGGACTCGTTCCACTTCGCCGCCGAAGTCCGCGTGGCCGGGGGTATCGACGATGTTGATGAGGGTGTCTTTATATTTAACAGCCGTGTTTTTGGAAAGGATGGTGATGCCCCGTTCCCGTTCGAGGTCGTTGGAGTCCATTACGCAATCTGGTATCTCTTCTCCCTCGCGGAAGATGCCGGATTGTTTTAGAAGGGAATCTACTAGGGTAGTTTTGCCATGGTCAACGTGGGCGATTATGGCTACGTTCCGAATAGGGATAGACATAAATGATGTGCGTGTCAGATTTACTTTAAATTTCTTAACAATTCTAGCTTATTTGGGGCATTATCGGGCTCCGTGTCGGGTTTGGGGACAATTGCGGGCCGGATTTTGAGGATATCCCAGGCTGCTTTAGGCTGCCCTGCCCCTGACATTGTGGATGTCTAATTGAAAATTAGACATTTTTATTTAGAGAACCAAAAGTGAAAATTAAAAATATATCTTCTTAAAGAATTCTTGATTGGGGAGCTAATTTTTAAGCCCTGAATTACGAGTTAGACCGAAATTCAATGAAAGCTTATAGCAATCTCGATTTTGGGAAAGCGAGCGCGACTTGTGAGAGTAAAAATACTCAGATAAAAGAGTGACGCTGGTAATGTATATCGCCGATGCGGTAACTACTTTAGCTAGACTCGAAGTTGAATTAACTATAAAATTTTAAAAAGCTGAAATAGATGCCTATTTTTCTGCCCGTTGTCCAACGAACGCTAATAATAAACGCGACATAAAAATTTATAAATAATATTTTTATTAAAATAACTATCTTCCCCACCAAAAATGAAAAAAGCATCTATAAAACCGAGAGGAAACTATTAAAAATATTGACACTCCAGATCCCGGAGGCTAGAATGGGTGCGTTGTTAGTTCCAGACCATAAAGCACCTACTTCTATTATGTCGTTGCCCCCATCTTTAGAAAAGATAGTTAAGCGCTTTAAAGGCGCATCCTCCAATAAACTGCGTTACGAACAACTGCTCTGGTATGCCAAAAAGCTGCCGGAATTTCCCGATTCGGAAAAACAGCAGGGAAATAAAGTCCAAGGTTGTGTTTCCCAGGTTTATATCATCTCTAGCCTAGATGAGGAAGGAAAAATCTCCTATCGGGGAGATTCCGACGCTCAACTTACTAAAGGTTTAGTGGCTCTGTTAATAGAAGGACTTAACGGAGCTACACCAGAAACAGTGTCCGAATTAGCTCCAGATTTTATTCAAGATACGGGTTTAACTGTTAGTTTAACTCCTTCTCGGGCCAATGGTTTTTATAACATTTTTAAATTCATGCAAGAGCGAGCCAAAAGTTATTTATAAACCAGAAAACTACAAGCTCTACTAATTAAAGAAAGACCAGTGAAATAGTCTCCAATATCCCCAGTTAGACTTGTAGCCAAAGCTGGAAATCAAAGGAAATAGGCAGGAAGAGTGAAGCATGAAAAAGCGACGACGAAAAATGTGATGAGTTACTTTTGCCGCGAGGGAGCGCTGTTGAGTTGAGAACTAAGGATTAACTGGAGCGACTGTAGTTTTTTTCTACTTGTTAATTCTCAGCTTTGGGAATTAGAAACTTGAAGTCAGTAGAAATACTAATATTGCGACAGTTACGAAAGTTAAAAATGACACTGTTAACTGTACGAGAAAATATTAGTATTTGAGCAAGCGCAAGTTCAAAGGCTTGTTTTTTAAGAGTTTTTACTGACTGGTTAGGTAAGCCAGCCTCAAAAATCAAAGTCCCTGCAATTGGCAGTGACTCTTGCCCAAACTAGATACGGAAAGTTAGTTCCAATCCAATCTAGTGAGGGATAGTTTGACCAAATTTTTGCCAATAATTTTTTGAAAAACAGTTTATGAGTGGAAGAATTATCGGGATTATGGATATGGAAGCTATCAGAGAGCGTGCGGGACTTACCCGCGCCGAAGTGGCAAACAGGCTAGAAATAAGCGAAACTAGCGTTCGGAACTGGGAAACGGGACGTACCGAACCGACGATGACGCCTCAGAGGTATCAAGAGCTTCTGCAGATATTGCAATGCACTCCAAAGGAATTGGCCAATGCTAGCGAAATGTCCCTCGATCGGCGTCAAAAACTTAAACCAGGAAGGCCCAGAAAGGTTAGAAAAAGTAACGGACATTTAAAGATGGCCCAACAAACAGTAGGAAATTAAAAGGAATATTCTAGAGAGACGCAAATCGTATTCTCAGCAAACCGGGTTTCTGATGGGAAAAACACCGATATTTGGTTGTGGTTTTCGCAGAAACCCGGTTTCTCTATGGGCCCTCTAGCTAACATAAGGCAGCTAAGGGATAGAGCCCGGAGATAACTATCGGCAAAAATTTCTGATAAACTTGGGACGAGTTTGATGTTGAAATTGAAAGAGTGCGATTCGATCGCTCAAAACAATTGCCTCTGAAAAAACTGACCCAAGTAGCTTGGGCGCGTAAGGGGTTAAGTTGAAGTTTAGGAGTAAAACCCTTGAATAGGCCCAGTGTATATAGAAAAAAATCCCTCAATGCCTCCGCAATGCCAGCAGATGAGATTCCCGAGGCTATAAGAGAAACTTATGAAGAACCACCAACGAGCGAACCGAAGAAAAGAAAATCGCTGCTTTGGAGGTTAGTCGCTTTGGGAGCGATCGCTCTGGTTGCTAGCGTGGGGTTACATTTTCAATTTGCTTCATCCCCAGTAAAGATTACTGTCGGTATGGAGAAGGAGAATGCAGCGGTAGAGGCGGT
>CALKCV010000546.1 GCA_938083405.1 uncultured Microcoleaceae cyanobacterium
CAGTAAGTTAACTAAAGCATTAATTAATTTAGGAGAACGATCGCCACTCGCGCCTATTTTACGGAAAATTTCGGTAAGTTCTTTTGCTTCTGTATTAACATCAATTATCTCTATTAATTCGACAACTTCTTCAGGGTTGCAAGTTTGTTTATTCAATAAAAAATATCCATGACGCAAAAAAGATGTGGGTCGCCAATCATCTTGAAAGCGATAGTATTTGCCGCCCTCTCTGAAAATATTTTCTATAAAATTAGCATGGCGGTATTTTCCTAACTCGCACAGACAATTTTGAGCTAATAAATAAGCTTTAATTCGATAAAAATTGCCGCAGTTATCTTCAAACTCTGCCAAACAATTCAAAAAACCATCTCTCTGTTTATCCTCCAGATCGTCTCGCCCCAACCATAACAAAATTACCTCTTTCCACTGCGGTTCAAAAATGCGGTAAATACCCGAATTAGGATTATCCAGAACGTGCTTAATAAAAAAGTGCCAATCTTCAATAGCGGCGGCGGCAAAATATTCTTCAAAGGTAGGATGAAAAAAAGCATAAACCGGTTCGTCTGGGTCTTCGGCGGCGACTCCGACTTGATTTAACCAGCCTAATGTGGTTGCAAGTTGAAACAGCGGCGCGTCGGTTTCTCCAAGTACCAGAGAAACTTGGCGGCGGGTGAGTCGAAATCGAGAATCAGAACGAGATAACGCCTCTATGGCTAATTTTCCTAAAGCAAAATTTAACTCTTTTCGCTTGGCAGAAGTTGTAGGAAACAATTCCTCTTTCCATTCGTAAAAAACTTCGATAAATCGCCGATAAAGGGCGGCCTTAGTTTTGGGTAAATTGCCTTGCCGGCGCTGCCAAAAATAACACATCAATGCCAAGCGTAAAGGATTTTTGATAGTATCGCGAATCCGTTTTTTGTCTGGTTGCGCTAATTGCGATCGCAACTTTTCTCCTAATTCTGGCTTGCTGCCAAACCACCGACGGATAAACTCCGTTACTTGCTCTTCGGAAAAGTCTAAATTCCGATAGACATCGAAACCTTCCAAAGCATTTTTGCCGGCATCCCAGACATTGAAGCGACAAGTCAAGATTACCTTTGCTTTGGCAACCCAACCGCGTATCTGGTTCGCGATAGCGGCCAATGAGTTATCCGCCCCCATCTCATCGACACCATCCAACAGCAACCACACCCGCCCCCGGTTGAAAAGTTCCACCAAGGCATCTTCCATTTCTGGAGTAACTCGGGCGGTGGAGAATGCATCTTTTAACCAGACTTGCAACAGATACTCTTCTATAGTTTTCCCCTGCAAGTCTGCCAGGGAAACCCAAATTGCCACATCTGCTTCGCTTTCGGCGAAGAGGCGATCGCCAATTTGCTGCAAAAGGGTAGTTTTGCCGGAACCTGGTTCGCCAATAACGGCGATGCGCTTGCCCTGACTTTTGGGACTTTGCCCTTGGAGGAGGACGCGATCGAAAAATTCGTCGTTCTCGAATTGCTGGAGAATTTCGTAGTCCGTTGGTTGATATAATTTCGACCCACCTTCCGCGCAAAGATTGTCGGGACGTTGGGGCTGTCGCTTGCGTTCGACCAACCCCAGAGGTACATATAGATCTAAGCGATCGAAGGTGGTCCCGTCGTTTGCGGTTAGAGGATTAGTAGTTAAGCGACGTTTTTTGGCCAGCATTTGTTGGCAAGTTTGCCGATGAATTAAAATAGTTTTTTCTGATTCTGAGTTAGTAATGTCTGGTTGGTTATTGCTGAGTTCAATAATTTCTTTTAATTCCAAACCTAAAGCTTGAGCAATCCATTCTGCAAAGGGAATATCTACAGCTTTTCCGCTAACAAATCGCTTAACTGTTGATACAGAAACGCCCGCTTTTTCTGCTAGTTTCTCGTAACTTAAAGGCTTACCATTTTCGCTGCGCTGATAATTTTTGGCTTCTTTAAGTTTGTCTATTCCTAACTGGGTCGCTCGAATGCTTCTCGAAGAACTATTTTGCATAATTTCTTTCTTCTGATATCTCAGAAACCCGGTTTTTTTTAAGAAACCTGGTTTCTTAATTTGGTAGTGGTAAAGATTTAGCGATCGCTCGTAGTAATCGCTTTAGCGATTGATATTTATTAAATCGCTAAAGCGATTACTACGAATTTTACCAAAAAAACCATATTTTTACAAAATTAAAAAGGTCACTTCGGTTCAGAATAAACTGAACCGATCTGCTCTTGCCGATGCTTAGAAAATTGGCTAACTTGAAATTGTACGCAAATTTAATCAAAAAACTTCTTTCTTATGGACCATTCTACCGCCATCGACCAAATGAATTCCCAACTAAAACAATTCTCCGAGGAAAACCTAGAAATTGCCAAACAAATTCCTCCCGGCCCTCAACGAATTCGCGGCATAGCCGGTTCTGGGAAAACCGTTTTGCTCTGTCAAAAAGCTGCTTATATGCACTTGCAGCATCCAGAGTGGGATATTGCTTTAGTGTTTTTTACGCGATCGCTCTACGATTTGATGGAAAAACAAGTCGATCGCTGGTTGCGATACTTCAGCAACGGCGAGAAAAAATACAGCCGCAAAAATTCAAAATTAAAAGTTTTTCACGTCTGGGGAGCGCGAGCTCGAAACGGTTTATACCGGAAAATTGTCAAAGCTCATGACCTCAAACCTTTTCCTCTGGATAATAATAAAAAGGTTCCCCCAGAAAAGCTTGCCGACGTAGTTATTGAACTACTAGAAAGCACAAATATTGAGCCGATGTTTGATGCCATTCTCATCGACGAAGGACATGATTTAGTAGTTCGGGACGAGTTAAAATATGGAGACAAACAGCCGATTTATTGGATGGCATGGCAAGCCTTACGACCGATTGACGATAAAAATTCCCAGCAAAAACGCTTGATTTGGGCTTACGACGAAGCTCAAAGTTTGCACGCTTTAAAGATTCCTACTGCCAAAGAATTATTTGGCGAAGAATACAGCAAATTAGTCCAAGGTTTGCATCGTGGCGGCATTCAAAAAAGCATAATTATGCCCCGCTGTTATCGCACTCCCCATCCAATCTTAACTTCCGCTCATGCAATTGG
>CALKCV010000547.1 GCA_938083405.1 uncultured Microcoleaceae cyanobacterium
TGAGGTAAATCTTCGGCAATAAAATCTAACTCTACTTCTTCAAGAATAGTTTCAATACAGGGGTTGGTTTCTGAATATTGTTCCTGATATGCTTTAATTAATTTCAATAAATCTTGAATGTATTCTTGGGCCGGGGTAAGATTGCCAAATATAAAGTTAATTGGATTGTTAATTTCGTGGGCGACACCAGCTACAATTTGCCCTAAAGCAAGCATTTTTTCGTTTTGGATTGCTTGAGCTTGAGTCCACTTAAGTTCTTTAATAACTTTCTCTAAACTTTGATTTTTTTCTATTAGTTGTAATTGGAGCGATCGCGCCCGCAATTGATTTTCTACTCTGGCTAAAACCTCCACTGCCTGAAATGGTTTGGTAATATAATCGACACCACCAACATCAAAAGCTTTTACTTTATCTAAAGCCTCATCTAAAGCACTCAAAAAAATCACAGGTATCTCTTGAGTTGCTGGATTAGCTTTTAACTCCAGGCAAACTTCATAACCGTTAATTTCGGGCATCATAATATCCAATAAAATCAAATCAGGAGGATTTTTTTCAACTGATTTAAGAGCGAATTTACCGCTTGGTGCCGCGCGAACTTTATACCCTTTTTCCGATAATAGCTGAGTTAATAGGCTTAAATTAGCAGGGGTATCATCAATAACCAAAAGAGAGCCTTTATAAGCTGCAGATTTATTCTGAATCATCACTATTAGGTAAGTTTCAATTATTCGTAGGAGCTAGTTAATTGTAAGGTTCGACTTAACTTAATAACTTATCAACATTATAGCTATTAACATAAACTAACATAGAATTTGCCAAAAACTCGTTTTGAGAATAAATTTCCTCGATCGCCTCTTGCATTTGCTCCAAATCTCCCTCCAATAGCTATCGATAAAATTTAGCCAACCACTCCTGCGGTAATCCTGCTAAATTCCTGGGGTTAATATCCTCTCGCCATCCAGGCAGGTCGTCCGTTTTAGGAGATGAAGGCTAATAGGCGATCGCCCGCTTCTTCCATTAGTTTATTGGCTAGCTCTTCTACTTCATGTTGAGCGTTTTTGTATGACAAATACCCTACCAAACCTACCCCAAAATTTTGGATTAAAAATGGAACTATCGGTACAACCCGCAGGGGAAATTTACCGTTAATTTGACGGATAAAACAGGCTAAAGATGTGCTTGACATAATTTATCTGTTTAATTTTTTTAGGTAATTTGAACCCTTGGTAGCCAAGGGTTCTCTCGATTTAAAAAGGTTTTTAAGATAGTTTTAATATCTCTACGACCCGCTTTAATTCCACAGAATGAGATGCTTTAAATAAAAGGCGATCGCCCGGTTCCACAAACTCTTTTAATCGCTTCGCCAATTTCTGCCGACAATCTTTCTCTTCGATATTTTCTATTTCTAAAAAAGGCAAACCATCAGCCCCCTTTGCCATTGCCTTTGCTTCTTCAATATCCGCCAAAATAAATAAAGCATCCAGCTTCAAATCTCGGGCAACAATTCCGACTCGTTCGTGAAAATCGAGGGATTTTTCTCCCAATTCTTTCATGGTTCCCAACACGGCAAGATGACGCTTGCCTGGAGTTTCAGCTAATAGTTGAAGGGCGGCAACGGTCGATTCTAAACCTGCGTTATAAGTCTCATCCAAAATTGTAATATCTTTAGCTAACTCGTAGCGTCGCGCCCTTCCTTCTGGTAGTTGTACTGATAAACTTTTCTTGACAGGTTCCCAGAGAGAATTTGGAGGGAGACTTTTGCCGAGTATAACTTTAAAAACTGCTAAAGCAGCTAAATAGTTAATGGCATTATGTCGCCCTGGTAATGGTAGCGGTAACTCTACGGATTCTACTTTAATTGTCCCTGCATTGATTAATTCTCCTCGGAATTGGCCTGCCTCTAAACCGTAGGTTAAGGTTTCTCCCTGCCATACCGCAGCAGCAGTTTCTATTAAGCGGCCGTTGTCTCCATTGAGGATGGCAATGCTACTCTTGGGCATCTCTGCCAGTAACTCGCATTTAGCTTTGGCGATCGCCTCTTGGGAGCCCAGACGGCCAATATGAGCGGTACCTACATTGGTTATTACTCCCACAGTGGGACGTGCAATTTGAGTTAACAAGGCAATCTCTCCAGGGCCGCGCATGGCCATTTCTACTACAGCATATTGATGCTCTCCAGAGAGTTGCAAGAGAGTTTTGGGGACGCCGATTTCGTTGTTATAGTTAGCCTCGGTTTTGAGGACGGGGCCTTGGGTTGCCAAAACTGCCGCGATTAATTCTTTGGTAGTAGTTTTACCTACCGAACCCGTCACGGCAATTATGGGTATGGAAAAGCGATCGCGCCACCAACGAGCGATGGCCTGATAAGCCTTGAGGGTATCTTCCACCAGCAACAACGGAACTTCTGGATGTCCCGGGTCAAGAGATGGTTGTTTGCTGACTATCGCTGCAATTGCACCTTTAGCGATCGCTTCTTCTACAAATTCATGGCCATCAAACTTTTCTCATACCAACGCTACAAATAAGTCTCCTGGTTTGAGGCTGCGGGTGTCTGTGGTAATCC
>CALKCV010000548.1 GCA_938083405.1 uncultured Microcoleaceae cyanobacterium
GCCAGAAACCCGGTTTCTCAAAGAAACCGGGTTTCTTAGATTTCAGCAACTAGCCGCGATTTAAGGCCCGGAAAAAATTGCTTCTTGAATGTCTTGTCTGCTCAGAGAATATTTAAAAGACCTTTGAATATCTTTACCATCACCGCCAAAATTAAAATAGCGCACGGTTAATTGTTCGACATCCAAGCATAATTCAGCTTCCCAATTTGGTTTTTCGACCCGCCAAGAATTTAATTTTTCGCGGTTTTGCTGGCATCCTTGACTTATTAGCCATCCCTCTATTTTTGGTAGGGGATGATTGTACAATGGTGTTTCTGGTGGAGGTAGGCTCATGTTGTTGTTATTTAGGATTGGATAGGGTATTAATTTCTGGTTCTAAGTTTTTAGCTTTCTTTTCTGTCTTTATAGAATAAAAATTATTGTAATCCGCAGCAGTGCTTCCCGAGGGGATAATCGGTCCAAAACTAACATCGGGACGGGTTAAACCAATAGCGATCGCTAAAATCAAACATCCAATTAAAGTTAAACCCATGAGGAACAAAACAAAAATTTCTCCCGGAGATAAGGGTCTATCTGTAGGGTCTAAATAAGCAGAATTATTGCTATAAATTGGTTCCTTATAGTCGCGCAGCGATTCTCTATCGCTATAATAAGAACGTTGTTTTTGCTCGTAAATTAACCTTTTTTGGGGATTAGTTAGAGTTGCATAAGCTTCGTTAAGTTCTTGGAATTTAGCAGTAGCGATCGCCTCTGGTAATTCAGTAGTATCTGGATGGTACCGCTTGCTCAATTCCCGATAAGCCTTCCGAATGTCAGCGACGGAAGCCCTATAATTCACTCCCAACACTTCATAATAACTAGATGCCTGGCTAGTTAACCCAGGCCTATCTCGATTTTTATTTTGCGAACTTGCCTCCTTTCTACTCACCGAAACTCACCAAATTTGTTAATAATTTTTACTTTTTTCTACCGTTAAAATTGAATGCCGATCGCCTTCTCGTTCGAACCGTTTACTGCTTTTTGGAAGTTTGGTACTAGCACTGCGCGATCCAGTTAAAATCAAACTTCGACCTCATATCAAGTCACATTAAATGACCGCGCGGAAAAACAAGAGATTTAAAAAAGCAAAGCTAGTCAAATCAATGGTTATTAGCCTTGAACCCAATTGTTAATTGTCAATTGTTAATTGTTAATTGATCTCGGAATCCTTAGCTGCTAGTTTTTCCTCATTGTTGGAAATAGCTTCGGCAATTTTACCGTTTAAAGAAGTTTCCCAATCTAACAAAGGTTCTATTTTTTTACCTTGGTTATTGAGGTTTACATCAAGACCCATTTGGTGCAGATTAAGATTTTCCCCCGCTCCCCCAGCGTAAGATTCTACCAACCAAACGCTCAATCCTACAGCCAACATCAAAGGTAAAACGATCCGATAATCTCGGGTCATTTCAAATAACAATAGTATGGAGGTTAGGGGGGCCTTTGCGCTACTGGCTAATACTGCTGCCATTCCTACCATGGCATAAGCCGGAGGGCCGGCAATGATGGTATTAATTCCTGGCAAGGTTGCTAGTAGCTTACAGTAAGCAGAGCCCGCCGAAGCACCCAGAAACATTGCCGGGGCAAAGATGCCACCTACTAAACCGCTACCGAGACAGACCGCAGTCACGATGGTTTTTACCACCAGCAGTATTAGTAATAATGATAGAGAAAATTCTACATCTTCCAGCATTGCCTCGATGGTATCGTAGCCCACTCCCAGGATTTGAGGCCATTGCAACCCCGCTAAACCCACGCAAGCGCCCCCAATGGCGGGACAAAGCCATCGAGGCAGCCGTCCGAGCCAAGTCAAGCCCTTTATTTGACCGAGAAAAGCGCCTTCTCCCAGTTTAATGCTTTTTGTGTAGGCCATGGATACCCCGCAGGCTAATAGACCTAATCCTATATAAAGGGGTAATTCCAGAGGACTGCGGACTTCGTACGTTGGCAGGGCAAAGGCAGGCTGACCTCCCAAGCATAGTTGAGCGATCCAGGCAGCCACTACTGCGGCCAATAACACGACGCTGACTGAAGTGGTGCTAAAGGTCGTTGCGAGTACGACTTCCAGAGCAAAAAATACCCCGGCTATGGGCGCGTTAAATCCTGCGGCTATCCCCGCAGCAGCACCGGCACCTAAAAGCAAGCGCTGTCGCTGTTGGGATATTTTAAGTATTTGCCCTAATAATATGGCAAAATTTGCCCCGATTTCTACGTTTGGGGCCGCCTAACCTAGAGAAGCGCCGCTACCTAGAGAAACGGCGGCGGCCATGGTTTTGCCCAGGGGTCGTAGGGGGGATATTTGGGGAGTGGTTGGGTTATCGGTTATAAGGCTGTTAATTCCGGGGCCGAAATCCCCCCAACACCAGCGCATTAGCCCAACTATTAAGCCTCCAAGGGTGGGGATGCAGGCTAGGGTCCAAGGACCGCTGGTATAGATTGCTCCCATGAGGCGATCGAGCATTAGGTAGTGGATTAGTTTTATTAGCTCTTGAAATATGACTATGCTTATGCCAGTAAATCCGCCTATTGTTATTGAGATTATTAATAAAATTGTTTGCGGGTTTCGATTTAGAGCTTCGGGTAGATCGTACGAGAAAGATAGGCGATTTCCTGGTTTTTGCGAAGGCGCCGATAGATCGTCGGAAGGCGGTGGGGAGGTCATTTTTGGGGTTCCTTCGGGGTTAAATATTAATTTTTAGAGAACGCTTTTTTATTTGTAAATCTATTTTTTTGTTCTATCTGTTTTTTATTTGTGTTGCAATTCTAACTAAAATTGCTGGGGGCATCTCAGAGAAAGCAAAAATAGAATATTCCGTTTTCCCCATTACCGTTTTCCCCATTACCAAAAAGCGTCAAGTTTTTGGCTCTCTTCAAAATTGAGATGCACCCAAATTGCTGTTTTTTATAGCAATTTGTAGCTAGTTCAAATCATATAGCAATCCGTGCGGGGATTACGATCGATGTGGAGCCAGAAACCCGGTTTCGGGGACGATACCTTCGCCAAAATAAAAATACCTACAAGTTTTAGGGCGTTCCTCGCTCGCCAGAAACCCGGTTTTTTCAAAAAACCGGGTTTCTTAAATCTCGATGCCCGCGTTGGTATTGTTTAAGAAGCCGGGTTTCTGCCGCGCGAAGAAGTCTTACGAAAATCTGATTCGTTTCAAGTAAAATAGAGCTGCGACTTTTATTCTTTAAACCCTAGAACTCACCATGAAACAAATTACCCTTGCTGAACTTCCCGAACTCGTCCAAAACCTAATTAACCAAACCCTCAAAACAGGCAAACTCCTTACCATCACACAAAATGGTATTCCCTTTGCCGCCATTTCCCCCATCCAGAAAAAATCCCTTCTGCAAACCTTTCTACTCTCGAACCCTTAGATGAAGACTTTGCAGACGTAGATGAAGGATTATTACCTCTAGATGATATTGAGTTTCAAAAATTACTTATTTATACTTATTAGATACAAACATCATCTCTGAGTTAATTAAAAACCCCAGAGATAAAATTTTATAAAAAATTTAAGAATAACGATCTATTAATTGCTGCCCATGCTCTGACATTAAATCTAACCGTATTTACAAACAATGTTCGTGAATTTTGCCGCGTTCCTAATTTAACAGTAGAAAACTGGCTCGACTCCGATTAAATTAGTTAGTTTTCAAAAACTGGCTATTCCTTATTGGTTAGCTGAAAAAGCGATCGCCCTTCTCATAATTAAAAATAAGGGCGATCGCTACTTTATTCTGCCGATCCTTAATCGTTCCATTCTCCTCTGGGAGGGATAGGCGGGTTGCGCTGTAGGGTTAGGGCCAGTTCGTCTTCGGGAAGCCCCCCTCTGAGCCATTGACGTAAAGCGCTTTCGATCACTTTGCTCGGATCGTTCGTCAAATGTTGTACTTGCTCCAACAAGTCGGAATCTAGGTGTACGGATACTTCTACCTTTTCTGGCGTCGCTGACTGCTTGACTTGACTTTCGTTCATGGAAATTCGCTCCTTAGATTTTAGATTTTAGATTTTAGCCTTAAGATTGCCACTTTATCTGGCCAAAGCCACCGGGTAAAAACGGCCAAGTTTTAATATTGTATCGAATCTTACATTTTTTGGGCAACTTTTATTCTAAAAGCGCGGTTTGCTGCCATAAATATATTCTGGGACAGGGGCGACTCAGAAAGGATTCGCCATTCGCCATTCGCCATTCCCCAGACGATCGACTTGAAGAAGCATTTTTAATGGGTAAGAAATTCAATAGCACAGATTAAGAACTTTGTCAAGATTTTAGGAAAATCCGTGCAAGTCTAGCTTCGGCGGCGCGGAGGATCGCTATATGCCTTATTACCAAAAATATTAAAATATGTTAAGAAAATTGGTATAATCGAGCCAGGCGATGAAACTGCCTAGCGAAAAAAAAATCTTATGACAAACTCTCCAGTATCTCGTATTCGTAACTTTTCCATAATTGCCCACATCGACCACGGCAAATCGACCCTCGCCGATCGCCTCTTGCAAGCGACAGGCACCGTAGGCGATCGGGACATGAAAGAGCAATTTCTAGACACCATGGACCTAGAGAGGGAGCGCGGCATTACCATCAAACTCCAAGCGGCCCGGATGAATTATAAAGCTAAAGACGGTCAAGACTACATACTAAACCTGATCGACACCCCCGGTCATGTGGACTTTTCCTACGAAGTGTCGCGATCGCTGGCAGCTTGCGAAGGAGCCTTGCTCGTAGTAGATGCTTCCCAAGGAGTAGAAGCCCAAACTCTAGCCAACGTCTATCTCGCCCTGGAACACGACTTAGAAATAATCCCAGTTTTGAATAAAATCGACCTCCCCGGGGCCGAACCAGAGCGAATCAAAAACGAAATAGAAGAAATCATCGGCCTAGACTGTTCTGGAGCCATCTTAGCATCGGCCAAAGAGGGCCTCGGCATCGACGAAATCCTCGAATCAATCGTCGAGCTAGTGCCGCCACCGCGAGATACCATCTCAGAACCATTGCGGGCCTTAATCTTTGACAGTTACTACGACGCCTATCGCGGGGTAGTAGTCTATTTCCGAGTGATGGACGGGAGCGTAAAAAAAGGCGATCGCGTCCGCCTCATGGCATCGGGGAAAGAATACGTCCTAGACGAACTCGGAGTCCTCTCCCCCACCCAAAAACCAGTCGAAGAACTCCACGCCGGCGAAGTAGGTTATTTCTCAGCGGCCATCAAAGCAGTAGAAGATGCCCGGGTGGGAGATACCATAACTCAGGCTAAAGCACAAGCAGCCGAAGCTTTACCCGGCTACACCGAAGCCAAAGCAATGGTATTCTGCGGCCTCTTTCCCACCGATGCCGACCAATTCCCCGACCTGCGCGAAGCCCTCGACAAGCTCAAACTCAACGATGCAGCCCTCTCCTACGAACCAGAAACCTCAAGCGCCATGGGATTTGGTTTTCGCTGCGGCTTCTTGGGTTTGCTGCACATGGAAATCGTCCAAGAACGTCTCGAACGAGAATACAACCTCGATTTAATCGTCACTTCTCCTTCCGTGGTCTATCGAGTTACTGGTAACAAGGGCGAAGTTACAACCGTAGATAATCCCAGTCAGCTACCAGACCCCAACCACCGGGAAAAAATCGAAGAACCCTACGTTCGGGTCGAAATGATTACCCCAGAACAATTTGTCGGGACTCTAATGGAATTGGGACAAA
>CALKCV010000549.1 GCA_938083405.1 uncultured Microcoleaceae cyanobacterium
CTAATTCGGTAATCTCGGTTTTGTTGGCAGAAGGTGAAAAATTGCTCCTCTGTCATGTCAATAGCGGGAGACATTTGTAACACTAACGGGATAGTTTTTTCTATTGTTTGAGTCATGGTTAAAAATTGAGTATAAAGAATAACGAGCGACGAATTTTTCTGTTCGTAGTAATCGCTTTAGCGATTGATATAGATAATTAGCGATTAGCGATTACTACAAACTTTAAAAAAGACTGCTTGCGACTTACTACGATTAAGATTTAAAGAATTTGAGGCGATCGCTCATTTCTATTTTACATTTTTATGTTCGTAGTAATCGCTTTAGCGATTTATCAATATCAATCGCTAAAGCGATTACTACAAACTTGAAAAAAGACTACTTGCGACCCACTACCATTAAGATTTAAAGAATTTGAGGCGATCGCTCTTTTCTATTTTATAAAAGATTGCTCCGAGCGATCGTTCTGAGTATCGGGCAAAGAATTGGGGATGTAGAGATGCCCCGGGACGGCAGAATAGTACACTAAGAAAACCAAACCAATTAATCTAATGTCCCAATAATCTCAATATGCCCACATTTTTATTAGAAGTAGGTACCGAAGAATTACCGGCAACCTTCGTCAGGGAAGCGATCGCCCAATGGCAACAGCTAATCCCCGCCACCCTCCAAGAACAATACTTAACCAGCGACTCCGTTAACGTCTATGCCACCCCGCGCCGCCTGGCAGTAGCGATCGCCGGCCTCCCCACCAAACAACCTGACCGCGAAGAAGAAATTAAAGGCCCCCCCGCCAAAGCAGCTTTCAAAGACGGCCAACCAACCAAAGCGGCCCAAGGCTTCGCCAAAAAACAAGAAGTAGCCCTGGAAGACCTAGAAATTAGGCCTACGGAGAAAGGGGACTTCGTATTCGTCCTCAAAAAGATTGCCGGCCGATCGACGGCGGAGATTTTGACAGAATTAGTGCCCCAGTGGATAAACAAACTCGAAGGCAAAAGATTCATGCGTTGGGCCGATGGCGACATGAGATTTCCGAGGCCCATTCGCTGGTTAGTGGCGCTATTAGACGATGCCGTATTGCCCATAAACTTAGTCAACGGTTCCCAAACCATCAAAAGCGATCGCCTCTCTCAAGGTCATCGAGTCCTCCACCCACAACCAATACAAATTAACCAAGCAACAGATTACCCCGACACCCTCAGAAAAGCCTATATAGAAGTAGATTCCCAACAGCGAAAAACAAAAATCAAAGAACAAATTACCGCCACTGCCGACCGAGTAAAAGGAATAGCAGAAATCGACCCAGACTTATTAGAAGAAGTCACCAATTTAGTCGAATGGCCGACCGCAGTGGTAGGGAAATTTGACGACGAATTTTTAATCTTGCCGACGGAAGTAACGACTACAGTAATGGTCGCTCATCAGCGTTATTTTCCCGTATTAAAACCCAACCCAAAAGAGGCAAAACAAAAAGAACTCTTACCCCATTTTATTACCATTGCCAACGGCGACCCCGCCAAATCGGAGATTATCGCCCGAGGCAACGAAAGAGTAATTAGGGCGAGACTGGCAGACGGTGAATATTTCTATAAAGCAGATTTAGCCGAACCCTTAGAAAGCTATTTGCCCCAATTAGAAAAAGTAACTTTCCAAGCTAAATTGGGCTCGGTGCGAAGCAAGGTAGATCGCATTATTAAAGTCGCTAACTTAATCTCGGAACAACTGCAATTAAATAAAGAAGAAAAAGAAAATATCCAAAGGGCAGCCTTGCTTTGCAAAGCAGATTTAGTAACTCAGATGGTCTATGAATTTCCCGAACTGCAAGGAATAATGGGAGAAAAATACGCCCGCGCCGGCGGAGAACCAGAAGCAGTGGCGATGGCAATATTCGAGCATTATTTACCTCGCGGTGCCGGGGACAGTTTGCCAGAAACTACGGTGGGTCAAGTGGTAGGTTTGGCAGACAAAATCGATACTTTAGTTAGTATTTTTGGATTGGGAATGTTGCCGACCGGTTCTTCGGATCCTTTTGCCTTGCGGCGGGCTGCTAATGCGGTAATTAATATTAGTTGGGATGCGAATTTAGGGATTAATTTGCATCAGCTATTAGCGGAAGTGGCGGCGGATTTCAGCAGCAGCTATCCAGATACTTCCCCGGAGTTATTGTCGCAGCTTTATGAATTTTTCCTCCAGAGAATTAGGATTTTGTTGCAGGAGGAAAAAGGCATCGATTACGATTTAGTAAATGCAGTTTTGGGAGATAGCGATCGCGAATATACCGAAAGAGCGTTAAAAGATTTATTAGACGTAGGCGATCGGGCTAATTTCCTCCAAACCATTCGCAAAAATGGAATGCTGGATAACATCTACGAAACCGTCAACCGTTCCACTCGTCTTGCCGCCCAAGGAGATTTAGACACCGAACGACTCGAACCAGAAGGAGTTGTGGGGCCGGCATTATTTGAAAAGTCTTGCGAAGAAGCTTTTTATAATGCCATAGTAGAGTTAGTACCGCAAACTAAAGCATCTCGGGAAACGAGAGATTACCAACAATTGGTGGATGGTTTGGCAAAAATCGCCCCCGCAGTGAGCAATTTCTTCGACGGTCCCGAAAGCGTTCTGGTGATGGATAAAAACCCCGCCATCAAAGAAAATAGGTTAAATTTACTAGGGTTGTTGCGGAATCACGCCCGGGTATTGGGGGATTTCGGACAAATCGTTAATTAATTAATAATTAACAATTAATAATTGTAAACCGTCAATTATTAATTGTTAATTGTTAATTGTTAATTGTTAATTGTTAATTGCTAAAGATGTCAAAAAAAGCGCATATTATCGGTATTGGAAAATCAGGTGTATCTGCCGCCCGTCTGTTAAAAGATCGAGGTTGGGAAGTAGAGATAAGCGATCGCAACTCTTCCCCAACCCTCCAGCAAAAACAACAACAACTCGCCTCGGAAGGTATCGCCGTAAAACTCGGAGAATCTTTTGCCCCCGAAGCATCTATAAACTTAGTCGCCGTCAGTCCGGGAGTCCCCTGGGACCTACCCGCATTAGTGGATGCCAGAAATAAAGGCATCGAAACCATAGGCGAAATGGAACTGGCATGGCGAAATCTCAACTCGCGCCCTTGGGTTGCTATCACCGGCACCAACGGCAAAACAACTACCACCGCTTTGACTGCCGCTATATTTCAAGCGGCGGGGTTGGATGCCCCCGCCTGCGGTAATATTGGCAATGCTGCCTGCGAACTTGCTTTAACGAAGACTCCGCCAGACTGGGTAATAGCCGAACTCAGCAGCTATCAAATCGAATCTTCTGCCTCGATAGCCCCTCGCATCGGTATCTGGACGACTTTTACTCCAGACCATCTCAGCCGTCATTATAATATAGACAATTACTTCGAGATTAAAGCGCAGTTATTAGAGCGATCGCAACTGCAAATTGTCAACGGCGACGATCCTTATTTGCGAGAAAATGCCCCCAAGCGCTGGCCGGATGCTTATTGGACTAGCGTTACTGGGGCGGCGAATTTAATAAGCGAGCCCCACCGGGGAATTTATATAGAAGATGGTTGGGTAATTGCCTTGGGAGAGGCAGTAGTTGCGGCGGACTCTCTGCGGATGTTAGGAAATCACAACCAACAGAATTTGTTGATGGCGGTGGGGGCCGCGAAATTGGCGGGGATCGAGAATGAGGCGATCGCCCGCGCCGTTGCTGACTTTCCGGGAGTGCCCCACCGACTGCAATATATCTGTACTTGGGAGGGGATCGATTTTATTAACGATAGTAAAGCGACTAATTACGATGCCGCCGAAGTTGGTTTGAATGCGGTGCCGGCACCGGCAATTTTAATTGCTGGCGGGGAGGCGAAGGCGGGAGAGGATCGCCCCTGGATAGAGAAAATTAAAGAGAAGGCGGCGGCGGTGTTATTAATTGGCAATGCTGCCGAGGCTTTCGCCAAGCGACTTTCCGAGGAGGGTTGCGATCGCTTTGAAATTGTAGAAACTATGGAAAAGGCAGTGCCGAGGAGTGCCGAATTAGCT